>CAZDZP010000052.1:0-13129 GCA_964509855.1 uncultured Anaerolineaceae bacterium
GAATCGAAGACCTCGGCGTCCCCGATAGCTTCGTGGAAGACCTGCTGCTCAAGACACTGTATCGAACGGCCCACCCAACCCCAATTGGCCTGGGCCAGCAGCTGCGCGTTTCTCCCGGAATTGCGCGTGAAGGATTGGACCTGCTCAAGCGCCAGCGTCTGATCGAGACCACCTCAGCCTCGGGGCGGCTCGAAGGCGACTGGGCCTACAGACTCACCGAAATGGGAATGGAAGCCGCGCGCAACGCCTTCGAGCGAAGCAAGTACGTTGGTCCCGTTCCCGTTCCACTCACCGAATACCTGCACGCCCTGCGCAACGACCATGAAGTTGGCCGGCCCGACGCCGTACGGCTCGCAAAGGCGCTTCAGCAGCTCGTGCTCGCACGAGACATCGTTGCCAAGGTTTGCCTCGCACTGACGTCCGGCCGCCCAGCCATGCTCTGGGGCGCTCCCGGCAACGGCAAGACCACCGTTCTCGAACTCACAAGCGAAGCTATCCAGGGCGTCACCCTCATGCCCATCGCGGTGTGGGTGAGCGGACACATCATCCGCCTCTACGACGACCTTGTTCACGTGGCCGTCGAAGGCGACTCCTATGCTGAGAACGTCCAACAGGTCGACCGCCGATGGGTACGTATCCGCCGCCCCTTCGTCTTCGTTGGTGGCGAGCTTCGGCCTGAAGACCTCGACCTCGCATATGACCCTGCGCTTGGCTATCACCAGGCGCCACCTCACGTGAAGGCGCACGGCGGTCTTCTCGCTATCGACGACTTCGGTCGCCAGGCGGTTTCGCCGCATCAGCTACTCAATCGCTGGATTGCCGCCCTCGAACGCGGGGAAGACACAATGTCGCTCGTCACCGGTGAGCGAATCACTTTCCCGTTCCGCTCGACCATCGTCTTCAGCACGAACATCGAACCACGCACGATGCTGGAAGAGGCGCACCTCCGCCGCATTCCCTACAAGATTCGCATTCCGGAACCCACGCCCGAGCAGATGGCGGAGATCTTCCGCCGCTTCAGTGGTGCGATGAATGTTGAAGTGGCACCCGGTGGCATTGAGACCGCTGTTGAGATGGTTCGCCGGGCAAGCGCGAACAACATGCGCAGCTGCCATCCTCGCGACGTGCTTCAGTTGATCATCGAAGAAGCCCGGTTCGTGAAGCGGCCGCCTCTGCTAGAAGCCGCTGCGACGCGCCGCGCCTGCGAGGTGTACTTCGCGAACGACCCCGGCGTCGTTTAGTCTCGCGCTGATTGCCAATCCCGGACGAATGTTGCGATTTCCCTTGCGCCGTGGATGAGCGATAGCCCCGGCTGCAGAATGTCCGGCGCCTTCACTTCGTAGAGCCTCCCATCGCGAACGGCAGGAACAGCGCTCCAGCCTGGCCGCCGGGCGATGCGCTCCAGCCGTGCCTTCTTCCCGCACCAGCTTGCAACGACGATATCGGGGCTACGCCGGGCGACGTCGTCCGCTTCCACGATTCGGCCCGCTGCTTCCTTCACATCCCGTAGTTCCGGGAAGGCATCCAACCCGCCTACGATTTCGACTATGTCGCCGGCCCAGGCGATTCCAGAGATGAGAGGGTCATCCCATTCCTCAAAGAACACGACAGGTTTATCGGTATGGGATTCCACTGGACGGAGCGATTCGATGTCGCCCTTTAGCTGCGCCGCGAACCGTTGTGCGGCCGCCGGTTCCCCCACGGCGTGGCCGACAAGTGCGATGGCTGCGTAGGTTTCATCCAGGGTGCGCTGGTTGGTGACGAGAACGTTCGCGCCGGCTCGAATGAGCTGCGCGGCAATGTCCGCCTGGAGGTCGGAGAATCCCAGGACGAGGTCAGATTCCAGCGCCACGATACGTTCGAGGCTGGCAGTGCGGAACGCGGAGACTCGGGGCTTCTTGCGGACTTCCGGCGGGCGCACTGCATAGCCTGTGACTCCGACGATACGGTCGCCACAACCAAGTGCAAATGCCAGCTCAGCGGTCTCCGCGGTCAGACAGACGATGCGCTCGGGCCGCCAAACAGTCATTGGGTTAGCGATCGACGCCTTGTATCTCGAAGCGGTATGTCTCGATCACGGGATTCGCGAGCAGTCGGGAACACATTTCTTCCACCAACTTCGTTGCCTTTTTCTTCCCGCTGGCTTCCAGCGTCACCTCGAAATACTTCCCGGCACGCACTCCCTCAACTCCCGCGAAGTTCAAGCTCGCTAGGGCACCCGCGATGGTGTTGCCCTCGGGGTCGTTCACGGTGGGCTTCAAGGAAACCTGGATTTTCGCCAGGTAGCGTTCGTTCTTGCTCATTCGGGTAGGGCCTCGCCGGTCAGCATCTTGTACACCTCAAGGTATCGGTGAGAGGTCGCAGTAACAACGTCAGCGGGGATTTCCGGGGCAGGGGTGCCTTCTTTCCAACCAGATTCGGCCAGCCAGTCGCGAATCGGTTGCTTGTCAAAGCTGGACTGCGGTCGCCCAGGAACGTACTCCTTCAGTGGCCAGAAGCGGCTGCTATCGGGGGTCAACGCTTCGTCGATGAGAATGATCTCGTCGTTCCATTCGCCAAACTCAAACTTCGTATCCGCGATGATGATGTCGCGCTCGGCGGCGACGGTGTGCGCGTAGCCATACAACGCCAGTGTGCGCAGTCGCATCACGTTGGCCGCATCTTCGCCCACGCGGGATTCCAATTCCTCGTAGGTGATGGGCTTATCGTGACCCCCGTCCACTTTGCTCGTTGGCGTGAAGATGGCCTCCGGCAGCCGCTGGGATTCCTGGAGTCCTTCTTCGAGAGGGATGCCGCAAATGCTTCCCGTGGCACGGTAGTCCTTCCAACCATTCCCCGAAAGGTAGCCCCGGGCGATGCACTCGACGTCGATACGCTTCGCCTTACGCACGAGCATCGAGCGGCCGAAGAGGTCATCGGATACCGCAAACGGCAGCTCCGCCGCCAGGTCTGGCGTCAGAAGCGAAATGAAGTGGTTGGGGATCACTTCCTTCGTTCGTTCGAACCACCAGGCGGACAGTCTGGTGAGTACTTCGCCCTTTCGCGGAATTCCAGTCGGCAGGACGGTGTCCAAGGCCGAAACCCTGTCGGTCGCGACAATCAGCAACCGGTCGCCAAGGTCGTAGGTGTCTCGCACCTTTCCCTGGTAGAGGGGAGCGTCGAGGTTGGTCTCAAGCAGGACCGTATGCATCTTCAGCCGCCTTTGCTTTGAGGTAGTAGAGGGTGGTGCATGCGGAAACGAATGCTACCAAGGGCACGAGTGCCGCCCCGCGCACTATTCCCCCAAGCGCAAACACGAAGAGTTGAGCCGACCGGCTCCCTTCACCGCTCGCACCAAGCACGGATAGGAGCAAAAGAGCGGGCAGTAGAAAGAGCAGCGAGAGCAAAATCACTCCCACGAGTCGAATCATGTTGCCAGACATAAGCTGCCAGCTCCGCCGCACGGCCTGGTTTACACCCGCGCCTTCGAGCATGTAGGTATCGAAAACCAGCGCAAGCCGAAAAACGACATACGGAAGAATCACGAGCCCGATGACTGTGATGGAGGCTAGCGCACCGATTGCCCCGAGGACGAACACGAGTCCGATGAGGCCACCAAGCCGTGTGAAGGCGGGGTCGAGCGCCTCCACAAGCGAAAGCGGAGCACCCCTGGCCGCTCCAGAAACAGCAACGATGGTGGCGCCCCGGGCAACCACGGCGAACAACGCCTCCGCGGCAACGATGATCGCCATCACGAAGAGGGCGCGGCCGTCAGCCTCGGAGCTGAACGAAACCACGAGATTCACGTCCTGGTCAGCGAAGATCGTCGAGAAAAAGAACACGGTCGCGATGGCCGCTACTATGGCGACGGGGATGCCAATCGCTGCCTGGGGCAGCATTGTCGCTCGAGGATTTTCGCGAAGCAGTTGAAACGCCTCCCGCACCGTGCCCATGACCGGGATGCGGCCACGAAGAGCGGGAGCTTCCGGCCCCAGGGGGGAAGGCGCGGGCGCTGGTTCGCCAGCGGTCACAGGCCCAATCGCTCGAATGTAGCGCCGATGTTCTCGGTGTAGAAACTATAGTCGAACAAGGCTCGCAGATCGTCGGGCTCGACACGGCCGGTCACGTCCGGGTCGGCCAAAAGCAGATCGAGGAAGGGCGTGCGTTCCTTCCATGCCTTCATCGCATTGCGCTGAACGATTGCGTACGCGTCCTGGCGGCTGATACCCGATTCGATGAGCGCCAGCAGAACCCGCTGCGAAAATACGAGGCCGTAGGAGCGGTCGAGGTTTTCGCGCATGTGCTCCGGATAGATGATGAGCCGGTCCATGATGTCCGTGAACATCGTCAGAATGTAGTCGAGCACAAGCGTCGCATCGGGAAAGACAATGCGTTCGGTCGAAGAATGAGAGATGTCCCGTTCGTGCCAGAGCGCGACATTTTCCATAGCGGTGACAGCGTAGCCGCGCAGCACCCGCGCGAGCCCGGTCACCCGCTCGCACTTTTCCGGGTTGCGTTTGTGCGGCATCGCGCTCGAACCCGTCTGGCCCTCGTCAAAAGGCTCCTCGACTTCACGAAGCTCGGTCTTCTGGAGCGCGCGAATCTCGGTGGCGAACTTTTCCAACGAAGCGCCTATCAGCGCCAGCGTGGTGACGAACTGTGCATGACGGTCGCGCTGGATGACCTGTGTGCCCGCGGCCTCCACCCCCAGCCCCAGCCGTTGGCAGACGAACTCTTCCAACGCGGGCGGCACGGAAGCATGAGTGCCGACCGTTCCACTGATCGCGCCCACTGCGACTGCTTCTCGAGCAAGCTCCAGTCGTTTGCGGTTCCGCCGCATTTCGTCGACCCAAACGGCGAGCTTGAGGCCGAAAGTCATCGGTTCGGCGTGGACCCCATGCGTCCGGCCGACGCAGAGCGTGTCACGATGCGCTACGGCCTGGCGTTCCAACGCTGCGATTAGTCCGTCCACGTCTTTCAGGAGCAGGTCACAGGCATCACGGAGCTGAAGCCCTGTGGCTGTGTCCCAGACGTCGCTACTCGTCAGCCCGAAGTGGACGTACCTGCCCTCTTCGCCAAGCGATTCGGCCACGGAACGCAGAAAAGCCGTCACATCGTGGTGCGTGATGCGGATGTACTCGTGGATGTCTTCGACCTTGAAGCTCGCGTCGCGGCGAATCTTCTCGGCGGCTTCCTTCGGAATGCGTCCGAGTTCGGCCCAGCCTTCGCATGCCGCAATCTCTACATCAAGCCAGCGTTGGAACTTCGCCTGGTCGGTCCACAGTTCGGCCATCTCGGGCCGGGAATATCGGGGAATCACGGCGACATCATATCGAGCGGTTGCCGGATGAACCATCGAAAACCACGTCGTTGCGCAGAGTTCACGAACTGTACTTCGGGTCGCGGTATTCCTCTCGGACAGGGCTAAACACGTCAATCGCGATCGTGTCTTCGAGGACTTCAACCTCGTGCTCCACGTCGCCCGGCACGCACCAACTGTCGCCCGTGCCCATCTCGGCCCAGGTGTCACCAAGGCGGAACCGAAAGCGGCCACTGACGAGGTACCCCGTTTGCTCGTGTGGATGCGTGTGGGGTGGAATTGCGCTGCCCTTCGCCATCGTGAGTTCGCAAATGGTTGTATGGGCGCCCTCGTTCAGCGTGCGCCGAACGATTCCCGGGAGCATGTCCACCGGAGTTGCCTCGTTGTTGTGCGTGAGTCCGCTGCCAAATGCCATGTGCCTACCCTACCCCTCCGGCGATGTCGGTTCGGTACTGCATGTCGGCGAACCGGATACGCTTCACGTTGGTGTACGCCTTCGTGCGTGCCTCGGCCACGGTATCTCCCGTGGCAACCACTGTGAGTACCCGTCCGCCGTTGGTCACGATGCCTCGCGGGTCGTCTTTTGTACCGGCGTGAAACACCAGCACCCCGGGGTCGACTTCATCCATTCCTTCGATTGGGTACGAAAGCTTGTAGGTCGCCGGGTAGCCGCCGCTCGCGAGCACGACGCCCACGGCTGCTTGCGTTGACCAGCGGATGTCGACTTCATCCAGCCGCTCTTCGGCAGCCGCGACCGCTATTTCGAACAGGTCGGTTTCGAGTCGCGGCATGAGAACCTGCGTTTCCGGGTCCCCAAAACGCGCATTGAACTCGATGACGTGGACCCCTGACTCAGTCACCATCAGGCCCGGGAAAAGCGTGCCGGCGAATGGGTTTCCTTCGGCGTGCATCGCGGCAATCGTCCGCCGCACGACGTCGTCCTGGATGGTGGCGGCCAGCGCGTCGTCAACCTGCACCGATGGGCTGTAGGCCCCCATGCCGCCGGTATTCAGTCCGATGTCGCCGTCCCCCGCACGCTTGTAATCTGTTGCGAAGGGCATCATGCGGACGGTCTTGCCGTCGCAGAAAGCGTGTGCACTCGTCTCCCACCCGTAGAGGCGCTCCTCAACCAGCACGGTATCGCCAGCCGATCCGAAATCTCGCCGCAGCATCGCGATGTCGAGCGCTTCGAGCGCCTCCGATTCGCCGTTGCAAACGATGGCACCCTTACCTGCCGCGAGCCCACTGGCCTTCACCACCACTGGGTGGTCGCCAAGCGAACGGACGTAGGTCGCCGCCTCGTCGTACTTCGTGAATGTTCGCGCCGCCGCGGTCTGAATGCCGTTGCGGACCATGAAGTCCTTCGACCAGGCCTTACTTGCTTCTATACGAGCAGCGGCGGCACTCGGGCCGTAGCAAAGCAAGCCAGCTTGCTTTAGGCGGTCCACCAGTCCGAGCGGTTGGGGATCGTCCATCGTCGCCAGGTAGAAGTCGATTTTGTTGGCCCTGGCTGCTTCAACGAGCCCGTCGATGTCCTTGGGCTGGACCGGGATGTTGGTTGCAAGTTGCGCCGTCCCCGCGTTCCCCGGGGCGACGAAAATGGACTCAACCTGGGGGGACTGCTGCAGCTTCCAGGTGATGGCGTGCTCGCGCGCTCCGTTACCAACAAGCAGAACTCGAGCTCCCATCAGTTGGCTACTCCCACTCGATCGTGCCCGGCGGCTTGCTCGTGATGTCGTACACAACACGGTTCACGCCCGCGACTTCGTTCACGATACGCGTGGCGATCCTCCCGAGTACGTCGTACGGGATGCGAGCCCAGTCCGCGGTCATTGCGTCCTCTGCCGTTACCGCGCGGATAGCGAGCGCGTAACCATATGTGCGGAAGTCACCCATTACGCCGACAGTCTTGGTGTCGGTCAGCACGGCGAAGCACTGCCAGATTTCGTCGTAAAGGCCGGCCTCCGAGATTTCGTGGAGCAGGATGCGGTCGGCCAGGCGCAGCATGTCGAGCCGCTCCTTCGTCACTTCGCCCATCACGCGGATGGCGAGACCGGGGCCAGGGAAAGGGTGTCGCCACACCATTTCGCGCGAAAGGCCAAGCGCTTCGCCGATACGCCGAACCTCGTCCTTGAAGAGCCAGCGAAGAGGCTCGACCAGTTCGAAGTTCATATCTTCGGGCAGGCCGCCGACGTTGTGATGCGTCTTGATGGTCACGGAACCCGACCCATGGGACGCGCTCTCGATGACATCCGGGTAGAGCGTGCCCTGGGCAAGAAAACGAGCGTTAGGGATGCTTCGCGCCTCGCGTTCGAAGATTCGGACGAACAAGTTGCCAATGCGCACGCGCTTCGTTTCGGGGTTGGTCACCTCCGCAAGCACGGACAGGAACTCGTCTTCGGCGGCGACATGCACGAGGTTGATCTTCATCAGCCTGCGGAAGGTTTCGACCACCTGGGTGGCCTCATCGGCGCGGAGTAGCCCGTTGTCCACGAAGATGCACGTGAGCTGATCGCCGATAGCGCGGTGGATGAGTGCCGCCGCAACCGCACTATCGACGCCGCCAGATAGCCCACAAACTACGTGACCGTCGCCCACCTGTTGGCGGATTGATTCGACCGTTTCGTCGATGAAGTGGCCGGCAGTCCAGTCGCCTTGTAGCCCGCAGACCCCGTGGAGGAAGTTCCGGAGCATGTCCAGGCCGCGCGGCGTGTGCACGACTTCCGGGTGGAACTGGAGGCCATAGTAGCCACGGCTCAGGTCCGCCATAACCGCGTAGGGGGAATTGGCGGAGGTCGCTATCGGTTCGAAACCCGGAGGTACGACTTCGATGCGGTCGCCGTGGCTCATCCAGACGTCGAGTTCGCCCGGCAATCCGTGGAGGAGCGCCGATTCGGCGTCCACGCGGATCGTGGCGGGGCCAAACTCTCGTTCGACGCCGGGGCCAACCTTGCCACCAAGCTGGTGCGCCAGGAGCTGCATGCCGTAGCAGATGCCGAGGACCGGCACGCCGAGCTCCCAAACCCACTCCGGAGCCTTTGGGGCGTCGTCGTCGTAGACGCTGTTCGGGCCACCCGAGAGGACGACGCCGCGCACATCCATTGCCTTGATGCGTTCCGGCGCAACATCGAAGGGCAAGACTTCGCAGTAGGTGTCAAGCTCGCGAATCCGTCGCGCGATTAGCATCGTGAACTGCGAACCAAAGTCGAGGACCACAATGCTGGGGTGTACCGCGGAAGGCGGAGGGACGAGTTCGAGAGAGGAAGCGTGAGCGTTCGCCATTGTGAGAATGCGAACGCTAGCAAAACTGTTCACCTCAATCAACGATTTCTCTGCGAAGCTACACACATACCGCCGTACACTGGCGCGGATTTACCAAAACGGGAGGGGCGCCATGAGCGAAACCAAGGGCGAAACGCAGGGCATCGGCAAGAAAACGATTCGCGACATCGACTTGAAATCCCAACGCGCTTTGGTGCGGGTCGACTTCAATGTGCCCCTCGAAGATGGCGTGGTCGGCGACGACACTCGCATTCGCGAATCACTCCCCACTATCGAGTACCTCTTGGAGCACGGCGCCTCAGTGGTCCTCTGTTCGCACCTGGGACGGCCCAAGGGCGTTACCCCAGGCCTCTCGCTGCGCCCGGTTGGAGAGCGGCTCAGCGAGTTGCTCGGCAAGCCGGTGGCGTTCATTGACAACTGCATCGGCAGCGATGCGTCATCCGCCGCTGATGCTCTGAAGCCGGGCGACGTGCTCCTGCTCGAAAACCTGCGCTTTCACGCCGAGGAAGAGGCAAACGACGCCGATTTCGCGAAGCAACTCGCCTCGCTCGCGACGGTCTACGTGAACGACGCTTTCGGGACCGCCCATCGCGCCCATGCATCGACGGAGGGAGTCGCGCACCACCTTCCGGCTGTTGCCGGGTTCCTCCTCGAAAAAGAAGTGCGCTACCTCGGAGCGTTGGTCGCCAATCCACCTCAGCCCTTCGCTGCGATCACCGGAGGAGCAAAGGTGAGCTCGAAAATCCCCGCCATCGACAACCTGCTGCCGAAGCTCAACCTTCTGCTCATTGGTGGCGGAATGGCCAATACCTTCCTCGCGGCGCAGGGGCACAATATGCAGGCTTCGAAGGTGGAGGGGGATTTTCTCGATACCTGCCGCTCAATTCTGGAGCGCGCCGAAAAGGCCGACATCGAGGTGCTCCTACCGACGGACGTCGTTGCGGCGGCCGCGTTCTCCGCTGATGCCGAACACGGTGTATACGCGGTGGACGCCATTCCCGGTGGCTATATGGCGCTCGACATCGGCCCAGAGTCCCTACAGAGCTTTTCGGAGGCGCTTCAATCGGCAGCCGCGGTTGTTTGGAACGGTCCCATGGGCGTGTTCGAAATGGAACCCTATGCGGCCGGCTCCTTTGGGCTGGCAAAGGCGTTGGCAGAACTGAAGGCCACGACCGTCGTCGGTGGTGGTGAGACGGCTGCGCTGGTCAACGAGGCGGGTGTGAGCGATCGCATCACTCACGTTTCCACTGGCGGAGGCGCTTCCCTGGAAATGTTGGAAGGCAAGGAGCTCCCCGGGGTCGCCGCCTTGATGGACGACTGATTCCACCGCCGCCCGAGCGGCGCGTAGCATGTGTAGCTCGACAGCACGATGAGAAGGGGGTCAAAGAATGCGGCGACCGTTTATTGCCGGGAATTGGAAGATGAACACGACACGGAAAGAAGCGGTCGAGCTGTCCTCCGCGATTGCCGGCTCCGGCGTTGGTGCCGATTGTGACGTTGCTGTCTGTGTTCCCTTTCCCCACCTTGGGCCCGTCCAGGAACTTCTCAGCGGCTCACGGGTGCTGCTTGGCGCGCAGGACCTCTTCTGGGAGGCAGCCGGGGCCTACACGGGCCAGGTGAGCGCCGCAATGTTGGCCGACTACTGCTCCCACGTGATCATCGGGCATAGCGAACGGCGTCACATCTTTGGCGAAACGGACGAAGACGTGCGACGAAAGCTCGACGCTGCGCTTGGTGCGGACCTTCATCCAATCGTGTGTATCGGCGAAACACTCGAGGAGCGAAAGTCCGGCGCGACCGAGGCCGTGCTGGCGCGACAGCTGGCGGCGCTAGCCCGCGCCAACATCACAGCCCAGGTGACAATTGCCTATGAGCCTGTGTGGGCGATCGGGACTGGTGAGACAGCGACTCCGGTAATCGCGCAGGAAGCGTGCGCCTTTGCACGCTCGCAACTCCGCGAGCACTTCGGCGAAGTGGCCGGCGAAATTCGCATCCAATACGGCGGCAGCGTGAACCCAACGAATGCCGCCGAGCTCCTCGCGCTCCCGGACATCGATGGCGCGCTAGTGGGCGGGGCATCGTTGAAGGCAGAGCAGTTCCTCGACATTGCTGCAGCCGCCCCAAAGGACGCTGGGAAATGACGCTGCGGCGGCTTGTAGCGATCGTCGGTCCGACAGCTGCTGGCAAGTCGGCCGTCGCGCTGCAACTTGCCATTGAACTCGGCGGCGAGATCGTCAACGCCGACTCTCGCCAGGTATACCGCGGTATGGACATCGGAACGGCCAAACCAACACTTGACGATCGCCGCAAGGTCCGCCACCACCTCTACGACATTGCCTACCCGGGCGATGCGTACTCCCTCGCGCTGTACATCCGCGACGCGCGGGCGGCACTCGACGAAATTTGGTCGCGCGGAAGTTTCGCATGGCTAGTTGGCGGCACCGGACAATATCTCTGGGGCCTGCTCGAAGCGTGGACCGTGCCCGAGGTCGAGCCTGATGGTGAACTCCGCACTGAGCTTGGGCGCTTTGCAGATGAGCACGGTCCGGAGGCGCTTCATGAACGGTTGAAGGCCATTGATCCTTTGGCGGCTGAGCGCATCGGTCCACGGAATGTGCGTCGAGTCGTTCGAGCCCTCGAGGTCCATCAGCACACCGGGCGGCCGATTAGCGAGTGGCAACAAAAGGGCTCGCCAGACTTCGAATACCTGCTGTTCGGGGTCGATGCGCCAAACGACGAGCTTGAGCGGCGCATCGAAGAACGCGTCCATGCGATGTTCGATGCTGGCTTCGTGGCCGAAGTGCAAGCGTTGCTTGATGGCGGTCTTGGCCGCGGCGACTCGGCGATGTCCTCCATTGGCTACGCCGAGATCGCCCGGCACCTTGCCGGCGAACTTACCCTCGAGGACGCGCAGAACGAAACGGTACGTGCGACACGGCGGCTTGTGCGGCGCCAGCGCCAGTGGTTTCGGCGTGACGACCAACGCATCCGGTGGGTGACCGACGCTTCCGATGTCGAACTCGAAGCCAACATCTTCACCGGGGCGTGCACAAACGTGCTGCGCGGAAGCAGCCGCTGGTAGCGAGCGGCTATCTGTAGGCGGCAGCGATGCGGACGGGAGACCGTCGTCCCTGGAAGGCCCTGTCGATTACCGGCGGCTCGATGGCCCGGCGCATGCGCATTTCGAGGAGCAAGCGTTCGCCAGCGGTCCAGTCCGGCGCGAACGGGTGCACTGCTACGAACAGCAGGTCACCCGGGTGCGACCGGACCGCCTCCTGGAGGCAGTCGTCACGGAGCCGCAGGCGGTTCGCCAGCGATTCCACCTGGCCGCTACAAACGGCTTCGTAGCGGCGCGCAGTGCCCTGCCCTTTCGCAACCAGCAACACGTACAGGCCGGCCAAATCCGGCAACGCGGCACTCACCAACGGAACAGGTTCGGAGAATCCGATTCCAGCCAGGTCGATGCTCATTCAGCATGCCCTCAATCGTGCTCGGCAAAGCCTAGCACAGATCGGGACATAAATGATCAAGTGTGTTAGCAAGTGCTCCGAAAGATTTTCGTGGCCGGTCTTGCCTGCTCTGCTAAACTGAACCGATGCGCGTAACGAAAATGCACGGGTTGGGGAACGACTACATCTACGTAACACCGGATGCCGATTTCGACTGGGCGCAGGTGTCGCGCGAAGTCTCCGATCGGCACTTTGGCGTCGGGTCCGATGGACTCATCCTTGCGCTCCCGTCCACGCTCGCTGACCTGCGAATGCGCATCTTCAATGCCGACGGTTCGGAAGCGGAGATGTGTGGCAATGGCATTCGCTGCCTCGCGAAGTACGCGGTCGAAGAGGGCCTGGTTCCCGCCTCATCAGAGCGTGTGACGATCGAGACGCTCGCCGGCGTGATGACGCTGGACCTTTACCGTGAAAATGGAGTCGTCTCTGCCGCTCGCGTAGATATGGGACACCCAAGCTTCGACCCCGCGTCGCTCCCGGCAACGGTCGAAGGTAGCGGCCCCGTTGTGGACCTTCCCCTGACCGTGGGCGAGTTGGATCTCCAACTCACGCTCGCTTCCATCGGCAACCCCCACGCCATCCACTACGTGGACTTCGACCCCGATGAGTTCCCGCTCGAACGGATTGGCCCCCTCGTCGAAAACCATCCAATGTTCCCGCGCCGCACGAACTTCCAGGTAGTCCAGGTGCTTGATGCCAGCCACGTAAAGCACCGGGTTTGGGAGCGCGGTTCAGGTATCACCCTTGCGTCTGGGACTTCCGCGTCGGCTGTCGCGGCAGCGTCGCGCATGCGGGGCTTCACCGGCGACCGCCTGGTGGACTCGCTCCCCGGCGGCGACCTGGTGCTGGAGTGGGACGGTGAGGGCTCCGTGTTCATGACCGGGCCCGCAACGAGAGTCTTCGATGGGGAATGGCACGGCGAGTTTGCCCACGCCCCTCAGTAAACCTAAAGTTCAAACCATAATCCCGCTCTCGGAACGGCTACAAACATGGCTGCCCCTGGCTGCGGCATGGAGCTTACTGCAATGACTACCGGAAC
>CAZDZP010000053.1:0-13001 GCA_964509855.1 uncultured Anaerolineaceae bacterium
GGTACGACCTCGACGAGACGGAATTCGCAACACTGAACGAACTCGATCCAGAGGCTGAGTTCGTCGAGGGGCAGCGCCTCACGCTTCCTGAAGGCTCCCGGTATGTCGTGCAGGAACTCGATTCGCTCGACTCCATAGCTGCGGTTCACGAAACCGACGTTGCCACGTTGCTCGGGCTGAACCAGATAGCAGACCCGGACCTGTTCTCCTTCGCACTCGTCCTGGATATGCCGAAGGTTGATGCGTACCAGGTGGCGGTTCAGACGTTGGAGGACGCTGCCCTGGCTTTCGGCAACGTCACGGCAAGTACCCTCGCCGGGGCCAACGACATCGAAGTTGACGCGCCCCTGCGTGTGGGTGCCGTTCTTGTGCTCCCGGCGGCAGCCTACGGCACCGCACCGCCCACCGCCCAGAACAACGGCACCGGTTGTGTTCAGTTCGCGGTAACCGATTCTGCGTATCGTGGCATCCTTGGCGAATCCGACTTTGACCCGCAAGAGCCCCCCGAGGAGTTCACCGAGGAGCTTGTTATTGAGGGGCATGCGAACGACTGGACCATCCCCGGCCAGCCTATAAACCAGGGCGTTGCCAAGGTACGCCCCGGGACAGTCGGACTCTTCGTCAACGTCGAGCCGATCCTTCATACGGTCACCATCGACGGCGAAACGCTGGAGGCGAATTTCGGTCCGGCCGTCGACGAGACCTTTGAGTTCGAGTTCGTCGACGAAGGTCGCTACTACATCACCTGTGACTATCACCTCGACATGAGGGCCTGGGTCTTCGTCGTCGACGAATAGCTCGCAGCTTCGATTCGAAACAACGAAAGGCGCCCTCAACGGGGCGCCTTTCGTTTGACGCTCGATGGGACGGTGGATAGCATTTCGCATTAACAACTGCGGAGGCTCCGGGGGAGCTTCGTGACGTTTCGAAGGGGGAGTGGAACATGGCAGTGCAAACGGGCAAACGGTACCTGTGCCCAAAGTGCAACTCGGAGTTCATCGTGACCAAGGGTGGCGATGGCGAACTGATGTGCGGCGACACGCCGCTTGAACTCAAGAAGTAAATCGGGAGCGAACCACCCATGGCAGTACAACTCGGAAAGCGCTACAAAGACGAAGAAACCGGCATCGAACTGCTGGTCATCAAGCCTGGCAACTGTGAGCTCAAAGTGAACGGCAAGGACATGGAGCTGATGCAGCCCAAGGTACTTCCTTCCGCCGACTAAACGCAGAAGCACTAAACGAGAAGAGGGCCCTTTGAGGCCCTTTTCTCGTGTTCCGCCTCATGGCACAGCACCGCGAAGCTCGCTACCATCGTTTGCGTGAGCATCGAAGAGATAATCGAATCTCGCATCCAGGAAGCGATGACGGCCGGGTTCTTCAGCAACCTACCCGGTGAGGGCAAGCCGCTCGTCTTCGACAAGGCCGAGCAGCTGGCGGGGGACCAATGGATGGGCTACAAGCTCCTCCGTGACGCCAGCCTGCTCCCAGAATGGCTGATGCTGGCAAAGGACATCGAACGAGCGCTCGACCAACTCTCGGAAATCGATGGACTCCACGCTGCGCATGTCGAACTGGCTCGGACGACGGGCAACTGGGAGTACTACTTCCCGGCAATCTCCCATGAGCGCGAGCGATTCGAAAAGCTCGCCCGCGAGACGCGCCGCAAGCAGGACCGCTACAACCACGATGCCCCCAGCCTCCACCTCGAACGCCCCGGTATCTGGGTGGAACGGCGGCTGGAGCGCATGGACCAGCGCATCGCATCGCCGCTCCCGGGGTTGGACCGCGGTTAGCGCGGAGGGCGGCAACGCCACGTTCGCCCCATAACGGGGCCGTATGTATACTCGAGGTTCGCCAGCCGCGTTTTCGCGGCAGTTTGGCATGAAGGCGAGGTGATCCTGCACTGGCTGAGATTATCGTTGGAGATAATGAACCGTTTGAAGTTGCGCTGAAGCGCTTCAACAAGCGAGTCCAGCAGGACGGCATTCTTTCTGAAGCGCGCCGCCGCGAACACTACGAAAAGCCCAGCGTGAAGCGCAAGAAGAAGGAAGCTGCACGGCTCCGAAAACTGCGCAAGAAGCTCCTCAGGAGCGAAGCACGCGCCGCGACCCGGCGCTAAGCCGCGCGGTACACGAACGGATGATTGGTGCCGGGACGTCCCGGCACATCACCCTCACTCCCCCGGATCGAACCCCTCAATGTCCCAACTCGAAGAACGCATCAGCAACGAGATGAAAGATGCAATGCGGGCGCACGACAACGTGACTCGTGATGCGTTGCGATTGCTTATCGCCGCCATCAAGAACGCGCGCATCGAAGCTCGAGAGGACCTGACCGACGAGATGGTAGTCGTGGTCATTCAGAAGCAGGTCAAGCAACGCCGCGATAGCATCGCCGAATACGAGAAAGCGAACCGCAAGGACCTCGCCGACAAAGAACGTGCTGAGCTCGAAGTCTACGAGCGCTACCTGCCCCAGCAAGCATCGGCTGAGGATATCGAAGCGGCCGCCCGCGCAGTTATCGCTGAAACCGGCGCATCCTCGGCACGCGACATTGGCAAGGTCATGCCCGTCCTCACGAAGCAATTCGCCGGCCGCGCCGACGGGCGCCAGATCAACGAGATCGTTCGCTCGCTCCTCGGGTAACGCGTCAGCCTTTCGCTTCGGCCCAGCCAGCTTGTGCCGGCGAGCGCCCGGCGCTCCCGGGCGCTTCCTTTCTCCCTGCTATGATTGTGGGCGAACCGCCTATGCTCCGACGCCGCCCGACTCCAGTCGTTTCACGCTTCATTGCCGCGCTCTTCGCCTTGCTGGTGGCGATCCCAGCCGCCGCGTTGGTCGTGCCGCTCTGGCCCGCCGATGAGTCGTTGCAGGCCGGGGACCGTGCCCCTCGCGACCTCGTTGCACGCCGCGATGCCCAGTACGAATCGCAGGTGCTCACTGAGCGAGCCCGGGAAGAGGCCGCGGCTGCTGTGACACCGGTTCTGCTGGCCCCCGACCCGGCGGTGCGCATCGAACAACAGGAAGCGCTCCAGGATGCACTGGAAGAGGTGCGCACGGTACGCCAACGCGGCGACCTCGCGACCCAACAGGACAAGCTCAACGTACTCTTGTCGCTTCCCTCGGTCTCCACCGTCGGCCAGTCCGGTCTCATTGCGTTGCTCGGCCTTTCCAGCGATCAATTCGCCGCACTTGAGGTCTTGACGCTTGAATCGCTCTCCGACCTGCTTTCCGGTCCAATCCAGGAGGCAACACCGGTCACTCCGCTGGCCGACCAGCTGTTGGCCGGACTCTCCCCTCCGCTCGCTACCGCGCCGGAACAAACTGCTTTCCGCGAGCTCCTTCGTGCATTCGCCGCCCCCAATACACAGGTCGACGAGGTATCGACGGAGCAGCTGCGCGATGACGCTCGCCGCAACGCCCCTCCTGTGGTCCAGACGTGGACAAGCGGCCAGACCATCGTCACCGAAGGCACGGTGCTTTCGAACTCAAGCATCGAGTCGTTGCGCGAAACAGGTGTGCTGGAATCGACGTTCAATCTCTACGAAATCGGTGCCGGTGCCCTCTTCGCGCTTGGCCTGGCGCTCTTGCTTGGCGTGTATGTGTACCAGCTTCAGCCGGTGCCGTACCCATCCACACGCCGGCTGTTGCTCATCGGCGTCACCATTCTCGCCGTGCTCGTTGCCGTGCGACTGGCCATTCCACCGCTCTTGCCCGATACCGAAGGGCGCTACTACGAGTTCATGCTCCCGGTCGCCGCCGCCGCGATGATTGCCGCTGCCTTCGCTGACCTCCATTTCGGCGCAGTCGTCGCTGTGGGCGTCGGACTGTTCTCCGCCTTCATAGCGGCCACCGCCCCGGAGATAGCTGGAGCAAGCTTTCTCACCACCCTTGATGCGCTTGAACTGGGCATCGCGCTCTCGGCCGCGGGCCTCGCCGGCGCCAGTGTCGCGTACAGGGCCGAACGGCTTACCCGCTTCGCGTTCGCGGCAGTCGCCGTTGCCCTCGCGATGGCTGTGGTGCTGTCTTCATTCTGGATGCTGCGAGAAGACCCCGACCTCGAGTCGCTCGGCTGGATTGCGATAGCCTCCGTCGTCGCGGGCGTGGGTTCGGCTGTTGTCACGGTCGGCGCATTTGTCTTCCTTTCGCTCGTGCTTGGCGTCACCACCCGGCTGCAGTTGATGGAGCTTGCCCAGTCGAACGCGCCCCTGCTCCGCCGCCTGCAGGACGAAGCCCCGGGCACCTACCATCACAGCATGATGGTCGGCGCCCTTGCCGAGCGTGCCGCCGAACAGATCGGCGCCGATGCGCTCGTAACCCGGGCGGGCGCCTACTACCACGACATAGGAAAGCTGGCCCAGCCCGGCTACTACATCGAGAACATCCTGGACAGCGAAACCAGCCCACACGATGCACTCCCACCGGAGGAAAGTGCGCGTCGCATCCTCGACCATGTCACGAACGGGGTGGAGATTGCCAGGAAGAACCGTCTGCCCGATATCGTGAGGGAGTTCATACCTCAGCATCATGGGACCCGGCTCGTGGCGTTCTTCTACCGCAAGGCGGTAAACAACGGCGAGGTGCCAGACCCTGAGGCGTTTAGCTACCATGGCCCGCGGCCGAAGACCAAGGAGTCGGCCATCGTCATGCTCGCCGACTCCAGCGAGGCTGTGGTTCGTGCCGCTCGCGAACGGAGCCCGGATCAGATCAGCGCCTCCGTTGATGCCGTGTTTGCCGAAAGGCTCGCCGAGGGCCAACTCGACGATTGCGACATAACCATGCACGAGCTGCAGGTGGTGGCGGCGAGCTTCAAGTCCACCCTTCGCGCCGTGTACCACCAGCGGATCGAGTATCCGGCCGCGACCACCGACGAAGCCTCCACTGTTGCCGCCGCATCTGGCCCCGCTTGATTCGACGCAGCCGCCGCTCCCATCGCATACTCGGGGAACATTCCCGACACTGAATCCAGCTGGAGTCGCCCGTGCGTTTTGCCATCGTCCGCTTTCCCGGAACCTGGAGCGAAAGAGACTGTTACCGCGTCCTGCATGACGTGCTGCACCAGGAAGCTGAGATCATCTGGCACCGGGAAGAGGACCTATCGCGATTCGACGCCGTGGTCCTGCCCGGCGGCTTTTCCTACGGCGACTATCTGCGCTGTGGCGCCATCGCCCGCTTCTCGCCGGTGATGGAATCGGTTGTGAAGTTTGCCGAGGCTGGCGGTCCCGTAATCGGCATCTGTAACGGGTTCCAGGTGCTCTGCGAAAGCCACCTTCTTCCCGGCGCGCTCATGCGCAACGACAGCCTGCAATTCCGCTGCGAGCCAACGTACCTTCGCGCTGATGCGGCCAGTTCGCCATGGACCTGGAATCTCGAACCCGGCGAGGTCCTGCAGGTGCCCATCTCCCACGGCGAAGGCAACTACTTCGCCGACGAGAAGACGCTCAAGTCCCTGGAAAAGCACTCGCAGGTCGCGTTTCGCTACTGCGATGCCCAGGGCAACGTCACTCCCGAAGCGAATCCCAACGGCAGCGTCAACAACATCGCGGGCATCGTGAATCGCCGTGGAAACGTCCTGGGTATGATGCCCCACCCCGAACGCGCGGGCGAAGAAATCGTTGGCTGTGTCGATGGCAATCGCATATGGGAATCCCTGATTGCGTCTGCCATCGAAGTTGTGTCTTAATCCGCCTGGGCCGGGCAAAGTCCCGCCTCGTTGGCGCCCTCATATGCGCCGGCAGCAGGAGTGACTCGATGACCGTTGCAGCAGGGAGCTACCCCGTTTCGGTGGAAGTAGACGAGGCGGCGCCTCAGAATCGGCTCACAGTCTTTTTCCGCATCATCCTCGCCATTCCACACTTCATCGTGCTCGCTCTCCTCGGCATCGTGATGGCGGTCATCTACATCATTTCCTGGTTCGCGATTCTCTTCACCGGCTCCTATCCAGCGGGCATGCTTCGCTTCTTCCACAACATTCTTCACTGGAGCTATCGCGTGAGCGGGTACGCCTATCTTTTGACCGACAAGTACCCGCCTTTTGCCATGGGGCCCGATGAGTTCTACCCAATCCGGCTGCGCATTGAAGAACGTATCGATAACCGGAACCGACTGACGACGTTCTGGCCCATTCGCGCGATCCTGGCCATCCCGCATTTGATCATCCTCAACATCCTGAACTACGTGGTTGGGGTGGTCGTACTCATCGCGTGGGTCATCGCCCTGGTGACCGGCTCCGTCCCCGTTGGTATTCACAACTTCCTTGCTGGCTATCTGCGTTGGACATCCAGGGCCAACGCATACGTCTACAACATGTTGGATGAATATCCACCTTTCAGCTTGAGCTGAGTGGAGTTAAGCGTGGCGCATCGTACAGTGCGTCACCTCCTGGAACTTGGGACTGGGGCCGGAGCGAGCAGCACATGAGCTCCCGCCCCCTCACGCCTTAGCCGCCGCTCGGATATCCTTCCGCTATGCCCGTATCGCAGGAAGCCCTCGACGCCGTCGCCCTTCACCGTGACGAATACGCCCTTCTCGTTCAGCAGTTGGGTCGCGAACCCAACGAGGTCGAACTCGGCATGTTTGGCTCCCTTTGGAGCGAACATTGCGGCTACAAGAACAGCAAACCGCTGCTCCGTCTCTTCCCGTCCGCCGGCGACCGCATCCTCACGCAGGTAGGAGCCGAGAACGCTGGCGCCATCGATATTGGCGAGGGCCGATGCGTCGTCATGAAGGTCGAGTCCCACAACCATCCGTCAGCCATCGAGCCCTACCAGGGCGCTGCAACCGGCGTGGGCGGCATCGTGCGCGACATCTTCGCGATGGGCGCCTTCCCCATCGCCATCCTCGATTCGCTCCGCTTCGGCTCACTCGATGATCCACAGAACCGCTACCTCTTCGACGGCGTCGTCGGGGGCATCGGCGGGTACGGGAACTGCCTCGGCATTCCCAACGTCGGTGGTGAGGTCTTCTTCTCCAGCACCTACAACGGCAATCCGCTGGTCAACGCTATGTGCGTCGGCATCGCGCAGACGTCGCAGCTCGTTTCCGCTCGCGCCGAAGGCGAAGGCAGCGTGCTCCTGCTTGTCGGCTCCGATACCGGTCGCGATGGTATCCACGGTGCCAGCGGCCTCGCCAGTCGCACCGATCCTGAGGCGCGCTTCGAAGAGATGCGCCCGGCTGTGCAGGTTGGCAATCCCTTCATGGAAAAGCTCCTGATGGAGGCGTGCTACGAGCTGGCGTCGCAGCACAAGGATTGGATCGTTGGCCTTCAAGACCTCGGTGCAGCCGGTCTCACCAGTTCCGTCGTCGAATGCTGCGCGAAGGGCCGCTCAGGCTGTGTGATCGACATCGACCGCGTGCCCCGGCGCGAGTCCGGGATGACCCCCTACGAAGTCATGCTGAGCGAAAGCCAGGAGCGCATGCTCGTCATCGTGAAGCCCGAACACGTGGACGAAGTGACCGCCCTTTTCCACCACTGGGAACTGCACTGCGAACCCATCGGCGTTGTCACCGGCGGCCCCGACGTCGTCATCCGCGAAAACGGCGCCGAAGTTGCTCGTGTGCCCTGGGAAATCGCGACCGAGCCGCCGGAATATCGCCGGCAGGGTGTGCGCTCGCCGGAAGTCACCGCGCTCAATCGCTTTGACCCGGGCAGTAAACCTGACCTCGATCCTGCCCGGGCCACCGAGAGCCTGCTGCAACTCCTCGCCCGCCCCAACATCGCAAGCAAGCGCGGAGTCTTCCGCCGCTATGACCAACAAGTTGGTGGCAACACGGTCGTTCTGCCCGGCGGCGACGCCGCGGTGCTTCGTGTCGACGGGACGACCATGGGCATCGCCGTCACAACTGACTGCAACTCCCGGCTCGTCTACCTCGATCCGTACGTTGGTGGCGCAATCGCGGTCGCCGAAGCCGCTCGCAACATCGTCTGCACGGGGGCTGAGCCTGTGGCGATTACGGACTGTCTCAACTTCGGCAATCCCGAAAAGCCCGACGTCTACTACAGCATGGAGCAGAGCGTTCGCGGCATTAGCGAGGCCTGTCTCGAATTCAATACGCCAGTAGTCAGTGGCAACGTGAGCCTCTACAACGAGACAGGTGGCAGACCAGTCTACCCAACCCCCGTCGTCGGCATGCTGGGCATCCTGGATGACGTCAGCAAGCACCTGGTGTCCTACTTCAACCAGCCGGGTGCAGGGGTTTGGCTGCTGGGGGCCACTGTCGCGCAACCAGCCAAAACTCTCGCCGGCTCCGAATATCTCGAAGCCGCCCATGGCACCGTTGCCGGCCTCCCATCGGTTGACCTCAGCCACGAAGGCCGCCTGCAAAAGCTCGTGCTCCAGCTCCATCGCGAGGGACTGCTCCAAAGCGCCCACGACTGCTCCGAAGGGGGCCTTGCGGTCGCGCTGGCGGAGTCTTGCATGCTTGGCGGCCTTGGCTTCGAAGCCTCCTCCTCGCTCGACATGGGTGAGCGGCTTGACGCGGCGCTCTTCGGCGAAGGGCAAGGACGCATCATCGTGAGCATCCCCGCCGATGTCTTTCGGCAGGGCGGAGGCAACGCTCGCATCGAAGACCTCGCACGTGAACACGACATCCCCTGCGTTTCGCTTGGCCGCGTCACCGAAACCCCGGTCCTCAGGCTCGGCACGATGGATGTCGCCCTCGCGGAGTTGAAGGCGGCGTGGGAATCCTTGATCGACTAAGCGGGCGGGTCCGAAGCTATCTGCCAACGAACGAAGCCGCCTTTCCAGGCGGCTTCGTGGATTCAGATGGAGTCTTGAACCAGGCGTTAGTAGACGCCGCCCAGCTTGCTGTGGTCCCAGCTGTAGATGTCGACCGGCTTGATGCGGACCACGACGCGCTTGCTCGCCGCTTTCAGCGCGGCTTCCGGCGTTTCCGTTGGCACCGGGATGCCGTTGTACTTGGATCCCACGAGGCCCATCACCTTGGCCGTGAAATCCGTGTCAGGCACGACTTCCGCTTCGCCCTCAATCACCAGCCCTTTGAGTTCCGTGTAAGCCTTACCGGATTCGAGCATCGCGGTGATTTTGTTGTCGCGCTGCAGATTCAAGATCTTTTGGCTCTTCCCGAAGGTCGTGAAGTGCACCATTCCGTCAATCATCACGTACCACATGGCAACGAGGTGCGGAAAACCCTTGTGCCCGTTCGAGGCGATCTGGATGGTCCAGCCATCCTCCATGAACTGCTTCTGTTCGTCTTCGGTGAGTGCGATCGATGCGCGCCTGCTGGGCATGGGTTGCCCTCCAATCTTCGGAGTACTATGCCGGGGACTATACCGATTCCCCATCTACGCGGGGCAGGAGGCGACCATGGCGAGCGACACTTTCCACAGCGGCGAACGCGAACTTCAACAGCGATTCGACGCTGAGAGGTTGGCGGACAGTATCGCCGCCAAGACATTCCACGCCACGTTTTCCGAGAACGACCGGGCCTTCATCCAGCGCATGGACATGTTCTTCCTTGCCACCAGCGACGCCGATGGCAACCTCGACTGTTCGTACAAGGGTGGCGAGCCGGGCTTCGTGCGAATCACTGGCGAGTCCACCCTGGTTTTTCCGTGGTACGACGGCAATGGCATGTTCATGAGCGCTGGCAACATCATGCAGAACCGGAACGTCGGGATGCTCTTCATCGATTTCGAAAACCAGTGGCGCATGCGCGTGAATGGCAAAGCCGAGGTGGTGTACGAAGACCCCCTCCTCGCGGACTACGCGGGCGCTCAATTCCTGGTTCGGGTAACGGCCGACCACATCTTTCCGAACTGCCCGCGCTATATTCATAAGATGCAGCTCGTCGAACGCTCGGTCTTCGTTCCGAAAGCCGAATGCGAAACGCCCGAGCCCGACTGGAAGGACCACTTCGCAGAGGTACTTCCGCGAGATCAGCAGGAACGCCGCAAGGGCCGCTCCTGACCGAGCCTTACCGTTCGTTCGTTGCTGACGACCATTTCCCGCCCCCTGGAGGCCGAACCCTTATGCACAACGCCCACATCCCGCCCGCCGGAAAACGTGTCAGCCTTGGCGATTGGGACCCCAATGGCAACGGTGACCTCGACAAATCCGATTCCAAAGAGGAGATCGTCAAACTCCGCCTGAAGCTCAACGACCTGCAGGACATGCTCTTTGCTGACCGCCGCTACGGGTTGCTCGTCGTCCTGCAGGGGATCGACACGGCAGGTAAGGACAGCACCACCAAGAGCGTTTTTGAACAGGTTGGGCCCCTGGGCTCACACGTCTACAGCTTCGGTCCACCCAGTGCTGAGGAGCTTCGCCACGACTTCCTGTGGCGCTATCACCAACGGGGCCCACAGCGGGGAAAGATCATCATCTTCAACCGTTCGCACTACGAATCCGTGCTCGTCGAGCGTGTGAAGAACATCGCTCCCCCTGAGGTCTGGAGGTCCCGCTACGACCAGCTAAATCGCTTTGAAGAGATGCTCCACCAGGAAAACCTCCATGTCCTGAAGTTCATGCTCCACATTTCCAAGGATGAGCAGCGTGAGCGCCTACAGGAGCGGATCGACAACCCCAAGAAGCACTGGAAGTTCAACCCGAACGACATCACCGAGCGCGAGTCCTGGAACGAATACATGCTTGCCTTTGAAGACGCACTCACGTTCTGCAACACCGAGCATTCCCCGTGGTACATCGTGCCCAGCAACCGCAAGTGGTACCGCGACATCATCATCGCGAGGGCCATCATCGAGAAGCTGGAGAGCTTTGACCTGCAGTATCCGAAGGCGGACGAGGACTACAGCGGACTGAAGGTGAAGTAGAGCGCGGCTCGGATTTGCCCGTGGATGGGACTGTCCATCTTGTTCGCGCCTAAACCTGTGCCTTCGTACATTCGAAGGGTCCCATGCCCGTGCAGCAGCTTACTGAACGCATCCGAAACGTACTGAACACGCCCGCCCGGCAGGCCGGCGCCCTTACCCTGTTGGGTATCGCCGGACTCTTGCTTGGCGCAGCTGGCGTTCTGCTGCTCACCGGCGGCGATTCCGATACAACGCAAGCGGATCCCGGCGAAACCGTACAGCCTACGGCAGCCGCAACGGCGACGCCGTCTCCTACTGTCCGCCCCACTCGTACGCCCACACCAACGCGAACCCCCACGCCGAGCCCAACACCCACGCCATCGCCAACGCCTGTGCCCACCCAAGCGCCTGCTGTCCAGGGTGGCGCGGCACCGGCGCCCGCCGCGCCAACGCAAGCCCCGGCCGCCCCGCAGCCACCTCCACCGACTCCCACGCCGGAACCTATCGCCGCGGGGAACTTCTGCGACACCATCAGCGCCACTGCGCCCCCCACCACCGTTGCCGGGCTCCTCACCATCGGTGGCGCGCCCGCCCCCGCGGATACCGTCGTCTACCTGGCCTTCGGCAGCCGGACCGGCCCAACTGCCAGCGTCACCACGGAAGACGGCCGCACGGGCTACACCGTCTCCTACGCCACCGGTGGCGCGGATTGCATCAATAACGTGGGAGCCGCGATCGGCGTCGTGGTAAACGGCGTCCTATACCCAACGGGCCAGGTCATCGGCGGTGGTGCGCCCTTCATTCGGCTCGACATCGCCCAGTAGCTCTCGCTTCACGAAGCTCACCACCAGTGCTTGTATTCGCTCACGAACTCCGGGTGCGCCTGTTCGTAGAGCTGCCGCGCAAGTTGCATGTGCCCGTAGTGCATCGCCGCGTGGTCCATCTCTTCCACAAGGACATCGAATACCGTGCGACCGTTGCCGTCGTGGCGGGCTAGCAGCGCTTGCTCGCTGACTTCGCACAGGAAGCCTTTCGCCCGGCCGTCTAGCTCAAGGATTCGCGACCGAAGTTCGAGTTCGTTCGCGCGGCGGTCCATATCCTGACCGTTCGTCCCGCTCCATCCCGTGAGGCTCGCACCAGACACGGCATGGAGCGCGTAGTCTTCGACGAGCAGTATGTGCGACGCAATGCCGGCGATGGAGGCCATGGAGTCGCCTGCCTGCCACTCCAGCCCGCCGTCGGGAAGGTCGCTTATCAACGCAAGCATATCCTCATGCCGTTCGTGGAGTACGCGGATAAGCGGGCTGAGCCAGCGCACGGCCACAGTTGCGGGGACGGGTTCGAGCGAGGGTGGTGTTGCCTGTTCCACGTAATCTAGCGCCGGTAGCGGCGCCCACGGTCCCGCCCGCCTGCCTGGCTTCGACCCCAGCGCATGGCTCCGGGCTGCCCGGCACTGGCGGCGAACTCGGCGAGTTCCTCTTCGTCGCTGCCCACCATCTGGCGCCGCAATTCGACAATCTGGTCGCGGAGGGCGGCAGCCTTTTCGAACTCGAGGTTCTTCGCGGCGGCCTTCATCGCCGACTCCAGTTCCTTGATGAGCCGAAGTGCTTCGTCCTTCGGGAGTTCCCTTGCCGGCCCCTTCGCATCGTATTCAGCCGAATCTTCGGCCACCATGCGCACCTGGTCCGTGATGTCACGAATCGCCTTGAAGATGCCCTTTGCTTCGATGCCGTGGTCTTCGTTGTATTGCGCCTGGATCGCGCGGCGCCGGTAGGTCTCGTCGATGGCGTGCTGCATGCTGTCGGTGACTTTGTCTGCGTACATAATCACGCGGCCTTCAAGGTGCCGTGCGGCTCGCCCAATCGTCTGGATCAACGAGCGGTTCGAACGCAGGAAGCCTTCCTTGTCCGCGTCCAGGATGCAAACGAGTGAGACTTCGGGTAGGTCGAGACCTTCCCGCAGCAGGTTGATGCCTACGACTACGTCGTACACCCCGAGTCGCAGGTCCCGCAGGATTTCCACGCGGTCCAGCGTCTGCACTTCGCTGTGCAAGTAGTGCGTCTTGATGCCCATTTCGGTCAGATAGTCCGCGAGGTCCTCGGCCATCTTCTTCGTCAGAGTGGTGACCAGCACACGTTGGCCCTTGTCGACGGTCTTTCGGATCTCATCCATCAGGTCGTCGACCTGGTTCTTCGTTGGTCGCACCTCGATCTCCGGGTCCAGCAGGCCCGT
>CAZDZP010000054.1:0-12991 GCA_964509855.1 uncultured Anaerolineaceae bacterium
CCAGGCCTTCGTCGAAGGCTCCGTTGCAGTCGGCGCGAACGACACCCGCATCATCCTTCGCCACATCATTCCCCACCTCATCCCCGTCATGGCCATCATCGGCGTCTTCGACTTCGCAGGCGTGATGTTGGCGGAAGCAGGCCTCAGTTTCCTTGGTCTCGGCGTTCAACCTCCCGGTATCTCCTGGGGGCTGATGCTTTCGCAGGGCCGGGAATTCATCAATACAGGCGGCTGGTGGCTGGTCATCATTCCCGGCCTCGCGCTGTCCTTCACCTGTCTGGCCGCGAACCTCACCTCGCGCTGGATCCAGATGCTTACCCGCATACAGGAGTAACCCATGACCCAGGTAGTAAACCCGCGCGTCCTCGATACCGAAATCCCCGGCGCCATCAACTTCCGCGACCTCGGCGGCATCCCAGTCGAAGGCGGCGTGTTTCGGCACGGGCTGGTCTTTCGCTCCGCCATGACCAGCCGCATCGAGCCGGAGGGCATCGTCGCGATGGCCGAGCGATTCGGCGTCCGCAGTGTCATCGACCTCCGCACGGATGAAGAGATTCGCGAGGATGGCCTGGCCGACTTCGCACCGGCCGGGATTCGCCTTCACTCCGTCCCCGTTGGCGCAGAGACCGCGACGACACCCGAAGAGCGCTCCGAGCGCATGCGTGGGCTCATGCGGGGGCAAATCCCCTGGGGCGAGCTGTACGCGCAGATGGCCACCGAGCGCGGGCCAGCCTATCGCCGCTTCTTCGAACTCATTGCTGAAGAAGACGCCCTGTCAGTCGTATTCCACTGCGCAGGTGGACGTGACCGCACCGGTGTCGCGGCAGGACTTCTGCTCGCCGCCCTGGGCGCCAGCGACGACGATGTGGCCCTCGACTATTCGCACACCGGGGACCTGCTGCGGCCCCACCGATACCTCTTCGTGCGCCACGCCGTGACGGCCGGCATCTCCGAAGACGAGTTCATCAACATGGTCGGCGCCACCGAGCCGGAGGCGATGCACACCTTCCTCGGCTTCCTTCGCACGGAGTTCGGGTCGCCGGTGGGCTACCTGCGACATATAGGCGTGGAGGATGACCTTCTCGCCCTGCTCCGCGCGCAGCTCGTCGAACCGGCGTAGCTCGCACGAATAGCAACGCTCCACAATGGACGGCGTCTACTCCCGGTAGACGCCGTCTTCGCCTGCCCGGATGGTTCCTTCCGCGGTGAGCAGATCCAGGTGGCCCTGCACCGTCGCCACGATTTGCCAGAAACGCCGCTCCAGCGCCTTCGGGTAGATCGCGCGCGATACCGCGTACACGGTTGCTTCGGGCTCTGCCTGCACAGCTTCCAGCACTCTCGCTGAGCGCTCTTCGATCCCGCGAAGATTCTCTGCCACGAGTTCGAGCGGGTTCAAGATCTCGCCCCCATGACCGGGAAAGCAGCGCTCAACGTCCGTGGTAGAAAGCCGCCGTAAGGAGTCGACGTAGGCAGGCAGGCTCCGAAATCGTTCCCAGCCGCCGCCAGGCAAGGGGCGCATCTGGATGCCGGGAGTGGGTGTGATGTTCGGCAGCAACTGGTCGCCCGAGAACAGCAAGCCTTGCTCGCGATGAACCACCACCACGTTCCCAGGCGTGTGCCCGGGGCAGTGAATGATCTCGAGGCCAGCTTCGCCAATTGCCGGGTGATCGGGGTCCGCCACGAACGGCCGCATCCGCAACCCGGTTGGCCAGCGGCTGCCCGGGCGCGCGGGCGGATGCTCATCTCGCGTGGCGGCGTCGATGGCCCACTGGCGCCGCTGCCGCAAACCGGCCAGCGTTTCCGCGCGCAATTCGAGCGGCGCGCCACTGGTGTTGAGGTAGCGCTCGAAGCCCTGCAGCTCGATTTCGTCATGCAGAGGATGGGAAGCCACAACCCGGTGGTCATCTCCGTGGAGCCACACCGGGACGCCCGCTTCCTGCCACTGTCGCCCCAGGCCTGCGTGGTCCGAATGTGCATGTGTGGCGATCACAATGTCGGGCTGCCTCCCGGCCAGGTGCCGCTGGAGTTCGTCCCACGCTCCGGCGTAGTCGGGCCCCGCGTCGATGAGCACACGCACGCCCCCCGACTCGACGAGGTAAAGCCGGTTGTAGGTGAGTTCAATCGCCTGGACCGTGGCCACAAGCCGAGTCTAACTGCGCGCACGGTTGCGACAACGCCAACGTTCGCGTCCCGGGCCGCCCAGCCGTAGGATTGCGCTCAGCAGAATGCGCAAAGAGGTGTCAATGGACGACAACGTCGCTCACACGCGGCTCACTCCGGAGGATGTGGCCCAGATTCGCGATACCGCCGAACGGCTACAGGAGAGCGTGGAACGCGTCATCGTCGGCAAGACGGAGATTGTCCGCCTAGCTCTTGTCGCGATCCTTTGCGAAGGCCACATCCTGCTCGATGACATTCCCGGCATCGGAAAGACCACACTGGCCAAGGCCTTCGCGCGTTCGCTCGGCTGCGTATTCCGTCGCGTGCAGTTCACCCCCGACCTCATGCCCTCCGACATCACGGGCATCCACTACTACAACCAGCTCAAGGGCGAATTCCTCTTCCGCCAGGGGCCGCTCTTTTCCCAGGTGGTTCTTGCCGACGAAATTAACCGCGCGACTCCGCGCACCCAGTCGGCCCTCCTCGAGGCGATGGAAGAACGGCAGATTACCGTCGAGGGCGAAACCAGCATCTTGCCCCGTCCCTTCCTGGTGATCGCCACCCAGAACCCGGTCGAACTCGAAGGCACCTTTCCCCTACCAGAAGCACAGCTCGACCGCTTCCTTCTGCGCCTGCGCATGGGCTACCCGAGCGAACAGGACGAAGACGAGATCCTCGCGCGTTTCGAAACCGGCAACCCGATGGACGCCCTGGCACCTGTTGTGGATGCCGAGGAACTCGTTCGGCTCACCGCGGCGTTGCGCCACCTGCACGTCGACCCTGTCGTTCGCCAGTACGTTGTGCGCCTTGTCCGCGCCACCCGCGAAGAGGCAGCCTTCGAACTCGGCGGCAGCCCACGCGCCAGCCTTGCGCTTTTCCGTGCCGCGCGCGCTCACGCCGCCATCAACGGCCGCGACTTCGTGCTCCCCGACGATGTGAAGGCTATGGCGCCCCACGTGTTGCCACACCGCATGGTGCTCTCCACCCAGGCGCGCCTTCGCGGACGCGACGCCGAAGCCGTGCTGCGCGAAATCATGGCCAACCTGCCCGTGCCCGTCGAGGCCTGACGTGATCTTTCGCGAAGCGTGGCTGATTGTCGGTCCCGCGCTGGTGGTCGTCGGCTTCGCCGGTGGTTCGCCAGTGGTTTCTGGCGTCGGCTTCGTCATCCTTGTACTTGGGGCGATCAGCCGCTTCTGGAGCCGCCACCTCTTTGATCGCGTCACAGTCACGCGCGCGCTGACCGAACACCGCGCCTTCGTTGGGGAGCCTCTGCCGCTGAGCGTCACGCTCGAGAACCGCAAGATTCTGCCCTTGCCATGGTACGAATGGCGGCTCACCTTGACGGAAAACGGAACCGTCGAAGGCGAACACCTGGCGGCGTCGGCGGCCCCGGGATTCAGCTGGCTGGTGCGACGAGGCGCCATCGGTTGGTACGAACAGCAGAAGTGGGACTTTCAGCTCAGCATTTCGGAGCGCGGCTACCACCAGATTGGCCCCGCCTCGATACGTTCAGCGGACCTGTTGGGGCTTTTCCCGCTGCAGCATGAAGACAGCGTCCTGGACCACGTGGTCGTGTTTCCTCGCGTCTTCACGCTGGAGGAACTTGGTTTCCCGGCCGACCGCCCCTTCGGCGAGCAAAAGGGACGCAACCGAATTTTCGAAGACCCTCGCCGCATTGCCGGCATTCGCGACTATCAGCCCGGCGACCCGCTTCGCCGGATCGACTGGAAGGCGACGGCCCGCGCAGGCGACCTGCAGTCGAAGGTCTACGAGCCTTCAGCCACGCGCCAGTTCTACGTGCTGCTCAATGTCGACACGCTTGTCCATTCGTGGGAGGGCTACTTGAAGGACGAGCTGGAGCACATGGTCTCCACGGCTGCCTCGATAGCGGTTTGGGCGGCAGCCGAGCGCTACCCCGTTGGACTCCTTGCGAACGGCTCCTTCCCCGAAGCGGACCGGCCCATTCGGCTTCCCCCGTCGCAGTCGAGCGACCAGATAACGCGCATCCTGGAAGCGCTGGCTATGGTCCAGCCGCTGACCATTAGCGATCTCGCCGATGTGCTCAACCGTGAGCGCGGCCGCATCACCGCCGGTTCCACCATCATTCTCGTTGCCTCGCTCATACCTGAAACGCTGGCCGCTGCCATGCGCCGGCTTTCCGATGAGGGACACCAGGTGTTTGTTGTCGCCACTTCCGAGAGAGTTGACCGCGACGTGATCGCCGGGTTGCCGGTGCGCTACGTTGGTGGGGCATTCCGCCGGGAAGGAGCCACCGTGTGATTGGCATCGCCGCCATGGCTGCTGCCCTCATTGCCGAAGCGCTCACCTTCTACGTGGTGAATGAACTGCTTGCTGCCAGCTGGGATGACACCGGTGGCGGCTCCGTGCGTGCCATCACATACATCATCATCGTGCTCGCGGCATTCGCGCTTCCCCGGGCGCTGGATTGGCTCGCGATCGAAGGTACGCGGGGCTATGTCATGCTTGCTGGCATATCGACCCTGATCCTTTATGCGGCCTTTCGCATCGAGTTTGCGGGAGACATCGCGGTCTGGAACTGGGTCTGGGTCGCCGACTTCGTTCGCGACGCCGAGGCAGCCACCACCGATGCAGGACATGTTGTCTTCGGTGGGGTGCTCATCATCGCGGCCTGGGCAAGGGGCGCCTGGCGTTCCACATCGGAGTTCGAACTCGAGTTTGTGCCCCGCTATCTCGCTATACCCTTCGCCGTCGTGACACTGGCTGTTCTCTTCGCCGGCTGGTCCGATCGCGTGGACTTCGTCGGGCGCGGAGCGGCCCTGTTCTTTGTGTGCGCGGTCTTCGCGCTCGCACTATCACAGTTGGCCTTGAGCGGCGCCACGATCGGCAACGTGAAGGCCGGTGAGATCACTACCTTCCTCCTGTTGGGAACCGCTGCTGTCACGGTGGTTGGAGTGATCGTGTTCGGTGTGCTGTTCGGCATCCTGGGCGACCGCCTTGGTTCACTGATCGGGTTTGTGGTGGTCACCGTCCTCACGATTGTCCTTACGCCCATCGCCTACTTATTCGAGTTCCTTTTTGGCTTCTTGTTTGGGGAAGCTAGCACGGGCGGGGAGCTTGCCCCGCCGATGGTGCTCGATCCAGGTGGCGAGGAACGCGAGCCGAACGATCCATCCGGGCTCGGGCGGGCATTCCTCACCATGTTCCGCATCGGGGTGCTGCTGTTCATCCTCGCTGTCATCGGAGGGTTCATCGCATTCGTGACGCGACTGCGCCGGCAGCGCCGTCAGCGAGCCGGCGAAGGCCCGGCGGTTGGTTCGGCAGGCAGCCTTGGTACGGACCTCCGGTCGCTTCTCGGTGGCATGTTCAGACGGGACGGTTCCGGCCGCGCCTACGGTGGGGAGGGCATTTACGCGCTTTACCACACGGTGCTGGAGGACGCCCGGAGCGAAGGCCGAGCACGCGCTGATTCCGAAACCGCGAGCGAGTTTGCGCCGGCACTCCACACCATGTTCCACACCGAAGCTACCGACGACATAACAACGGCGTTCGAACAGGCACGCTATGCCGGGCGTGCACCAGACCCGGCGCGCCTGGAAGAACTTGAGCGCCGCTGGCGGGAATCGCGTTTCCCCCGGGGCGGTGAGGCGTAGCGCAAAGCCACAGCGCTACTGGTACTGCGGAACCAGTCGAAGCACGCCAGTCACGTAACCGTGGGTCGTGGGCCCGGGTCCTTCGGTCGCCAGTGAGTATCGCCCCTGGTAGTACGCGGCGAGGCCCATCCAAACGTCACCATCGGCCCTGTCGATAAGGAACGCTAGGTAGGCCGCTGCTGCGTGAGCGTTGTCCCTCGTGCTCGTCCGCCAGTCCAGCGGGCGCTCGATCAGCGTGTCCTCGATCCATTCCGCCGTGGAAGGCATCAGTTGCCCGATCCCCACGGCGCCCTTCGCGCTTACGGCTGATTGTCTCCAGTGGCTCTCCTGCCAGGCGAGTGCGAGTAACAGTCCGCGCGGGAGATCCTGGGATGCTTCGGCTTCACGCAGCACCCTTTCGACTGCCATCAGCCGGATGCCGTGCGGAATCGAACCGCTCTTGGGCAGCGGCACCACAAGCTTCGTTCCCGCCGGGACATCGTCCGCGTCCGCAATGCGGTTCGCCAGTGCGAGTACACGAGGCTCAACGCCGAAGAGGTCGGCAACGCCGTACAGCGTGTCCCCGGGCTGGACCGTATACACGAATTCCGCGCGACCATCGCCGCTGCTCGCCGCCCGGTCCGGGTCGGCGGTCGCGCCGAACGTCACCGCCGTCCGTGGGTCCATACCGGTTGAATCGTTCTGTGCCGCGACCAGCATCACCAGTGCGAACGGAGCCGCAATAGCCAGCCAGACGGCCGGGGAAACTCGATCCATGAAACCTCCACCCCGGTCTACCCTAACAAGCCCAAGCAATCGGACTGTTGGTGGAAGGTAACGCCGTGTGAAGAATTCAACGCACTCGGTTTACCGATTCTCCCGCCGGGCTCACATCGCTGGTGTTGTTCTTGCTCTGGCCGTAACAGCCCGTCCGGCCTTTTCGCGTGAACATCGCGAGAAGAGATATCACTCGTTCAGCTCCGTTTCGCCTACGACCGTCGACGATCCGAATTCCGGGGTGGACACCTGTATCCGAATTCGGGTTAGAGTTAGGACATGCTGGCTTAACCGGACGATAACCTTCGTGCCGGGAGAAGCCACAGGACGGAGAGAACACATATGAGAACCAGGAACCGATTAGTACTCATTCTTGCCATGGTGGCCAGCTTCTCGCTGGTGGCCGTGGCATGTGGGGACGACGATGACGACAGTGACAACGGAGCAGGTGGTAACACGCTCCAAACTGTTCGCGACAGGGACGCCCTGCGCTGCGGCGTGAAGGATGGCCAGCCAGGATTCGGCAACATTGAGCCTGACGGCAGCTATTCCGGCAACGACATCGAGTATTGCAAGGCTCTCGCGGCCGCCATCTTTGGCGATGCCACGAAGGTCGAGTACGTCCTCGCCAGCGCGCAGGACCGCTTCGAACTCCTGAGCTCGGGCGAAATCGACGTGCTCATTCGCACCACAACGTGGACCTCCAGCCGGGACATCGGCCTGGAATCACGATTCACCACCACGACGTTCTACGACGGCCAGGGCATCATCGTCGGGGCTGACTCCAACTTCTCCGACCTGGCCAGCTTCGACGGCTCGACTATCTGCGTCACAGGTGGCACCACGACTGAACAAAACCTGAACGACGTCCTCGGCGGCGCTGGCGTGAACTTCACACCCCTCACCTTTGAAGACGACCCGGCAATCCAGGCGGCCTTCATTGCCGGCCGCTGCGATGCGTGGACCGGTGACAAGGGCAACCTTGCCGGCCAGCGCGCGAGCTTCCCCGAGGCCGAGGGCGGCCCCGAGTCGCTTCGCATCCTGCCGGTGACCCTTTCCAAGGAACCCCTCGGGCCGGTGGTCCGCGAAGGCGACGACGACTGGTTCGATATCGTGCAGTGGACAGTGTTTGGGCTCATCGGTGCCGAAGAACTCGGCGTCACCAGCGGGAACGTGGCGGACGCCGCCGCGAATCCGCCATCGGCCGACGTCGCCCGTTTGCTTGGCGTCAGCTACGAAGGTGGCGAGGTCTTCGACTTCGGAAACAGCCTCGGACTTGAGGCCGACTTCATGCAGGATGTGCTCACCGCCGTAGGCAACTTCGGTGAGATTTACGAGCGCACCATTGAGCCCATCGGCCTGCCAAGGGCAGGATCGCTCAACGACCTCTGGACACGTGGCGGACTCATGTACGCCGCTCCCGTCCGCTAGCGAATGCAAAGCTGAACGAGGGCGATAGTCACATCGCCCTCGTTCAACGGGAGCAGCTTTGACGGCCTTCCTTTCCACCGAGCGCATCATGGGAAGCCGCCGGGCGCGGCGAATCGCACTCGAGGTGCTTTTCGGCGTAGGCACTGCGCTTGTGTTGCTCTACCTCGTGGTGCAGGCGCTGGACCTGCGCATCGGCTACGGCTACCTGTCCGCCCCCACCGGGTTCCAGATCAGCCACGAATGGCTCACGGATTTCAGCGCTTCCCAGTCCCGCCGCGACGCATTCCTCGTGGCGGCGTGGAACACCATTCGGCTCGTATTCGTGGGCATCATCCTCGCGACTCTCCTCGGCGTCACAGTTGGCGTCGCGAGGCTTTCCACGAACTGGCTCGTCCGTTCGCTTGCCACGTTGTTCGTCGAAATCATTCGCAACACTCCCCTGCTCGTCCAAATCATCTTCTGGTACTTCGCGGTGTTCCTTACACTGCCGCGCATCGAGGACGGCATCGACCTTGGCGGTGTCGTGTTTCTATCCAACCGCGGACTGGTGATCCCATCCGTGAGTGGCGGCTCACTGGCCTGGGTCTTCGCGCTTGCCGTGGTCATTGCCGGGCGAAGGTTGAGGACCGCACCGGCAATCCCGGATTTGGGAATCGCTACGGCCTGGTCGCGTTCGCCGCGCTCGTTGTGGTGGCCTACTTCGCAACCGGTATGCCCGTCGACATCGTCATGGGTGAGTCACAGACGCTCCCCGGGGGAACGGTTCGCTACGAAGGCGGGCTCTCGGTGACGCCAGAGTTCGCCGCCGTACTGGTCGGGCTTTCGGTCTACACCGCCGCGTTCATCGCCGAGATAGTGCGGGGAGCGATCCAGTCGCTGCCGAAGGGCCAGTTCGAAGCCGGGGCGGCACTTGGCCTGAGTGCATACGAGCGCACAACGCTCATCATCCTTCCGCAAGCGTTGCGGACGATCATCCCGCCACTCACCAACCAGTACCTCAACCTCCTGAAGAACTCCAGCCTTGCGGTAGCCGTTGCCTACCCGGAAATCGTTTTCGTCAACCGCACCTTCATCAACAGCATTGGGCACGCCGTCCCCATTTTCCTCTTCGTCCTTGCCACCTACATGGTGCTCAGCCTGCTCATCTCGTCGGTCATGAACCTGCTCAATAGCCGCGTGCAATTGGTGGGCCGCCAATGACCACTGCGCCCTTCGTTCGCACAACGTCCCCATTCGGCCCGCGAGCCCGCCGTTGGGTGCGCAAGAACCTCTTCAGCAGCGCATTCAACTCCGTGTTGACGGTCGTTTCCGTCCTCATCCTGGGATTCCTGGCCTATTCGCTCACACGCTTTGTCCTAGTTGGAGCCGAGTGGGGGGTCATCGAGGCGAATCGCCGGCTGCTGTTCGTGGGCCGCTTCCCTACCGAAGATGAATGGAGGCTTTGGCCGCCGCTATACCTCGCCGCCGCGCTCGGTGGGCTGGCCGGTGGCACGTGGGCGAGCGTCAGCAAGCGAGACATCGTCTGGTTGGCCGCGGGGGCCGCGTTCGTCTTTGTCTTCCTGGCTCACGGCACGAATGGCCTGTTGTTAGCCGTAGCCGGCGTTCTCGCGGTTGGCGGCTACGCGTTGGCACACAACGTACTGACGACTGGCCCCGGGGTGCGGCTCTTGCGGCAGGCTGTGATCGCGGGCTCCATCCTCCTTATTCCGTTCACCTTGCTGATACTGATGGGTTTCGGCGGACCTTCCACCGAACTGTGGGGAGGCTACTTCACGAACGTCATCATCGCGGCCGTCGCGATGACGTTCTCCCTGCCGCTCGGCATTGGGCTCGCCCTCGCGCGGCGCAGCTCAATCCGAACACTGAAGTACCCGGCGATCGTCTTCATCGAAGTAATCCGGGCGGGGCCGCTGGTTGTGTGGCTGTTCATTTCACGATTTGTCCTGCCCGATTTCATGCCGCCCATCTTCGGGCTGGACCAACTCGACCTGCTGCTTCGCGTGATGGTCATGTTCACCATCTTCACCAGTGCCTACATCGCGGAAATCGTCCGTGGCGGGCTACAGTCGGTCCCTCGCGGGCAGGTGGAAGCCGGGGAAGCACTCGGTATGGGTGCCGTGGCCATTACGATTTCCATCGTTCTGCCGCAGGCGTTGCGTGCCGTCATCCCGGCGCTTGTGGGCCAGCTAATCGCGCTCTGGAAAGACACGTCGCTGGTGTTCATCGTTGGCCTCCTGGACTTCACGCGCGCCGGCAACGCAACACTCTTCCAGGCTGACTTCAGCGGCCGCCAGCAAGAGGTCTACCTGTTCGTCGGGTTCGGGTTCTGGATTGTGGCTTTCGCCATGTCCCGGCTCAGCATCCGCGTCGAACGCACTCTCGGGATAGGAAGCCGCTAGGGGACAACTATGACGAAACCCACCGCCGAGCCCATCATCATTTGCGAAGACGTCCACAAGTGGTTCGACGACTTCCACGCGCTCAAGGGAATCACAACCACCGTGGCGGAGGGCGAAAAAGTTGTGGTCCTTGGCCCTTCTGGTTCGGGGAAGTCCACCTTCATCCGCACCTTGAACCGGCTGGAAGAGCACGACCAGGGCCGCATCGTTATCGACGGTACAGAGCTGAACGACAACCTTCGCAACCTCGAAAAGGTGCGCTCGGAAGTGGGCATGGTGTTTCAGCAGTTCAACCTCTTTCCCCACCTGTCGGTGTTGCGGAACATCACCATCGCCTTGCAAAAGGTTCGGCGAATGCCCCGCGCGAAGGCGAACGACCTTGCCATGGAGCACCTCAGCCGGGTTGGCATCCCGGAACAGGCGGTCAAGTTCCCTGGGCAGCTTTCTGGCGGCCAGCAACAACGAGTCGCGATTGCTCGCGCGCTCGCGATGCAACCCAGGATCATGCTCTTCGACGAGCCAACCTCCGCGCTTGATCCGGAAATGATCAAAGAAGTGCTGGACGTGATGCGGGAACTTGCCGAATCCGGGATGACGATGATCGTGGTCACGCACGAGATGGGTTTCGCTCGCGAAGTGGCCGACCGCTTCCTCTTCTTCGACCAGGGGGAAGTCGTGGAAGAAGGGACGCCGGAACACTTCTTCCAAAATCCGCGCGAAGAACGCACGAAGCTCTTCCTTAGCCAGATTCTTTAGAGGCGACCCTAGTCCCGCTGGTCTTCCAGCCGCACCCAACCATCGCCCGCGTCGACAACCACCGGCAGGGCGCTGCTCGTGTTCACCTGACACGCGTAGTCGATATCCCCGTCCAGCCCCAGCGCCATCGTTGCGGCAGCATGCTCGCTGCGCCGGATCATCTGCGCCACTTGCTGAGCCCATCCCCCGCTACCTGCATTGGCGCTTTGGAGGCTTACGTTGGCCGCGTCGTTGAGTTGCCAATCGCCCGAAGCGCTCAGTAGAGCCACCAGTGCCCCGGCGACGGCAAAGTCCTCCATACCGAAGCGCAGCCCACCGTGGTTGCCAGCGCAGATGATTGCGACGTTCTCGTAGCGGGCTGCGAACTCGGCTACCGCGGACGCGTTGGTGAGCGCGCCCGCGACGGTCACTCCGGCCACAGCTGCGCACAACGCCTTCGTCCCGTTGGAGGTGAAGAGCACGACATCCCGGCCGTGCACCTTTGCCCCTCGTGCTTCCACCGGACTGTTGCCAAGGTCGAATCCCTCTGGCGGGAGCCCGCCAACCTCCCCCGCGAGCACGCCGCCGCCTTGGGCCGCCCGAAGTCGCGCGGTTTCGATGTCGTTCATCGCCGTCACATTCCGGGCGCCTGCGTCAAAAAGCGCGGTGATCGTCGTGGTCGCGCGCAGCGTGTCGATCACTACGGCGCACTCTGCCTGCGAAAGTGCTGCTTCGGAGGGCAGCATCGCAACGTTGATCCGGCGTTTCACGGTCACCGTGCTATCCTAGCGCCAATGGACGCTCGCCCCATCGGGTTCTTCGATTCTGGTGTCGGGGGGCTCAGTGTTCTCCGTGAAGTGCAGCGCCTGGCACCCGCCGAAAACCTCCTCTACTTTGCGGACACGCTCTGGTTTCCCTACGGGGGGAGGCCTGCTGCCGAGGTACGCAAACGCTCCTTCGCCATTGCGCAGCGCCTGCTGCAAAGCGATGTAAAACTCATCGTCGCCGCCTGCAATACGGCCTCAGCCGCTGCCATTGATGACCTTCGCCAGGCGTGGGACAGCATTTCTTTCGTGGGCATGGTGCCCGGCCTCAAGCCCGCCGCGTCCTCGTCGAAGTCCGGCAACGTCGCCATTCTTGCGACCCCCGGCACGCTGGGCGGCGAACTCTACGCCCGCGTTTCCGACGAGTTTGGCCGCGGAGTTCGCGTCACCGAAATCGCTGGCCACGGGCTTGCTGAGGCGGTCGAGCGCGGCGAAGCGAACAGCCCAGCGACACGCTCTCGCCTGCACGAGCTGCTCGACGGCCCGGTGACACATGGCGTGGACACCATCGTTCTTGGATGCACCCACTACGCATTCCTGCGAAAGTCCCTCTCGGAAGCGTTTCCGGGAATCTCCCTCATTGATACGAGCGAACCCGTGGCCCGGCGGGCGCTCCATCTCCTCACCGCACGCGATGCCCTGGCCCCGGAGGCACGGAATGGCCGCCTCGATATCATCGTCTCCGGCGACGCCGATGCCTTCCGCGACCGCATGACCCAACTCGGGTTCGCACCAGCCCAAGGAGTGACCGCATGAACTACTTCGAACGCCTCGAAAAGCGCTCCCGGGAGGTCTCGTCCGTCGTCTGCGTTGGGCTGGACCCCGACTTCAACCGTCACAGCGTGGACCGGGTTGCGGCATACACGCGGTCCGTCGTTGAAGCCACGGCACCCTTCGCGGCATGCTTCAAGCCCAACATCGCGTTCTTCGAACAATTCGGCATGGAAGGCCTTCGCGCGCTCGAACAAACGTTGAAAGCTATTCCCTCCGGAGTGCCAGTCATCGGCGACGTGAAGCGCGGTGACATTGGCAACACCGCCGAGGCCTATGCCCG
>CAZDZP010000055.1:0-12893 GCA_964509855.1 uncultured Anaerolineaceae bacterium
CTTCCTGCGGGCGTGGAAGTCGAATGCGAAATCGCCACGAAGGCCTCGGGCGAAGTCGGCGATGTCATCGAGGCAACCTTCAAGGTACTCGTGGCGGACGACGATTCGAACGGCGCGACCGCATCGGCAACGTCGCAAGTCAGCATCGTCGCGCCTGTTCCGCCCCTCGTGTTCGAATTCGTTGCCGCGTCACCCTACTGGCAAGCGCAGGAGGGATTCCCCGAGTTCAAGCTTCGGCTCGTAAACAACGGACCCGGCCTGCTGACGGTACTCGATGGCGAGATCGTCGGCCCCGGTGTCAGCCTCCATAGCGAGGATTGCAGCGGTGAAGCACTGGTGCTGGCCCCCGGTGAGTCGATCGAGTGTCTTCTTACCCTGCGGATTGTGGGGGCGGTCGGTCTCGTGCGGGAACCCGGCGTTCGGATCACGGTGCAACGCGAAGGTGGGCTGCCGGAGACCCTGGAGCGGACGGTCAGCGTCACGGGTTGCGCGGGTCCCCGTTCGAACGGAGAGCCGGTATGTCCCTGGAACGGTGGCGCGGGCGCGGGCGGCGCGCTCTTTGTGGCGGATTCGTGGCCTATTGACCTGGCGCCGCAGCCGACCCCGACGTACTTCGCGCTTCTCGCTCTTGGTATCGCATTTTTGGGCAGCATCTCGGGCGTCGCGATTCGCCGCGGACCAGGTAGTCAGGCGAGCCGCAGGCGTTCCAGCCGCTCGCGCAGCGCCGCAAGCTGACTGATGACATCGGCTGTTGTCATATCGAGCGAGCGGGCGATCGTGTCGGCGGAAGCGCGGGAAGCGAGTGCTTTGACCAATGCGGCTTCTTCCTGGCTGAGTGCGACGAATGATGTCGGGCTGTCCTGAACGGGCATCCACTTCTCCCCTGGTAGGCCACTCCACTGTGGCCGTACACCCTTCAAGACACACGTCGGCTGCCAACCCTTAACAGCGGATGACCCGAAGGGCCCAAGATCTTTGACCGGAGGTACAGAAGAACGCCGGCCTCCCTGGGGAAGCCGGCGCTCGAAGCTCGTATTCGTCTGCGTCCGCGGCGCGCGAGCCGCTGTTGCTAGTAACCGTAGAACTCGAGTTCGAAGGCGAGGGTTCCGCCGTCGTCCCATGCCGCGACCTGGATCCAGATGGTGGTGCCGGCGGCGATGTCTCCCGAAATCGTGGTGCTGAGGTCGTAGGGGTAGTAGTTGTCGTCGGCGCAGCCTAGCTGGTTCCAGTAGTCCGGGCTGTCGTCGTAGATGGCGATGATGGTGTCGTAGTCGCTGCCCCAGGTGTTGATGGAAAGCCAGCCATCGGACGGGGCCGTGAAGCTGTACCACACCGAGTTGGAGACCGCGCCGCCGAAGGGGCACCAGTGCGTCTGCTGGATGGCCGGCTCGTCGGATTCGATGGTCGCGGTGGTTGTGTCGACTATGTCGTAGAACCAGGAGTCCCAGATGTGGGTGGCGTTCTGCCAGTTGTCGTTGGCGGGGCCGTAAACCGGGGCCTGCGGCTGGGGCTGCGGGTTCGGGTTCGGATTGGGATCCTGGGTCGGTTCCGGCTGCGGTTCGGGCGACGGCTCCACATCCGGGGTGCTGGTGAGCGCTTCGTACGCGGCCACGATCTGGATGCGAGGGGTGGTCACGCCGTTGGCGGGGTCGGTGACCATGAGGCCGGTGGAGCGGAGCGCGTCGACGATTTCGGGCCCGGTGGCGTCGGGAGCAGCGGAGCGAAGGAGGGCAATGGCGCCGGCGACGTGCGGGGTTGACATGGACGTTCCCGACTTCAAGCCGTAGAGGCCGTCGCGAACGCTGGAGTCAATGTCCACGCCGGGGGCGAGGAGGGAGAGGAAGGGGGTGCTGTTGGAGAAGTCGGCGACGGCATCGGCGTTGTCGGTCGCGCCAACGCTCACAACGGAGCTGATGCAGGCAGGAGCGATCATGCTGTCCTTCGTGGACTCGTTTCCGGAGGCGGCCACGGTGACGACGCCAGCGGCGAGAAGCTGGTCGATGGCGTACTTGCGGGCGAACTGGTCCTCGTCGCAGGTTGCCTGGTCGGTGAACGAAATACCGCCGAGGCTCATGTTCACGGCCGCGATGTTGTATTCGGCGGCGACACTGTGAACCCACTCAAGTGCGCGGATGGTGTCGGAGACCCAGGTGGTGATGCATTCGTCCATGTCGGGCGGGCAGGCGCCGGTTCCCTCGCTGAAGATCTGGACGGCGACGATGTTGGCGCCCGGGGCCACGCCCGAATCGATGTTTGAAAGGCCAGCGGCGGTACCGGCAACGTGCGTGCCGTGGTCGCAACCGGGGATGTGCGAAGGGCAGTTCGAGGCGGCGCCGGGACCGACCTGTTGTTCGTTGCCGTTGGGACAGAGGCTTTCCGACATGCCGGGGACCGTCCTCGAGAAGCAGGCTTCGGCAACGACGCGCCCGCCGAGGAAGGGGTGGGAAGCTTCGACGCCGGTGTCGAGCACCGCGACCGCGTAGCCGTGACCGTCGATGCCCTGGTTGATGAGTTCGGTCGCACCGATCAGCGGGACGGTGTCGGTGACGGCGAGGAATTCCTGGCGGTCTTCCATCACGCGGACGACGTGTTCGGAAGCGGCGAGTTCTTCGAGGCCGGCCCTGTCGACTTCAACAATCATGAGGGGGAGGCTTTCCATGGTGGCGAGGGTGGTGGTTTCCGCGGAAAGGGTGTTTGCGACTGCCTGCTGTGTGCTGGCGATGGAGTCGCGGTAGGCCTGGATGCCTTCGAGGCCCTTGATGCCGGGTTCGGTTTCGATGCGAAGTTCGACGATGAGTCGTACACGGCCGTTGCCGGAAACCCGGTCGCGCAGGCCGGGGAGTTCGTTTGCGGGGTCGCTGGACTGGCCCACCTGGAGCGCCGGCCGGTTGCCGAACGATTCGAGGATCGAGGTGGACTGTTCGTCGCTGGCGGAAGCGCTGGCGGTGACCGTGGAACCTTGCTGCCACTGGAAGGTGACGAGGAAGACGGCGACGGCTGCGATGAGCGTGCCGGCGATGATGCCGGCGGTGGTGAAGGTGTTGGAGGAAGTTCGCGTTTGCATTGTCTCGTGCCCCTTTGGCTTGATGTTCGCCATCGTGGGGCCGTGCGGCGGGCGGGCCTTGAACTCGCGCTGACGGTCGCCTGAACTCCGCCTGACAATTGGTCGAGGCCCCGAAAAGGCTGCAAGTAGGCTCTTCAGAGGTTCACGCCCTACCCGCACTGGGCTATCGTGCACACAGCATCGTGGGAGGCACTTTGCGATGGCGAGGCTGGTCGTTGGCTCGGGCACTGAAGCGGTGGCGCACGAACTGCAGCCGCAGGCCACCTCGCTCGGCCGCGCCCCGGACAACGACATCGTGCTGGCGGGTGATGGCGTTTCGCGTTACCACGCCCGCATCACCATGGATGCCGCCCGCTACGTCGTCACCGATCTCGACAGCAAGAACGGTACCTTCGTGAACGGCGCCTCCATTCGTGAAACCACGGTGCTCGGCGACGGCGACCGCATCGGTTTCCCCGGCATCGACTGTACCTTCCACGAAGACAACGCGACGATGACCGTGGCCATTGCGTCCTCTTCCGCTGCGGCGCCCGCGAAGCGTGTGAGCTCGCTATTGATTGATGTGGCGCGGGCCGAAGTGCATGTCCGTGGCAACAGTGTTTCCCTACCGCCGAAGGAGTTCCGTGCGCTTTCGTTGCTCTTCGGCAAGGCCGGCGCCGTCGTTTCAAAGGACGAGCTTGCGCAACACGTTTGGCCCGAATACGACGGCGATGTGAGCGACTACAACATCCACCAGGTGATCAGCCGCTTGCGTCGCGCGATTGAGGAGGACCCGTCCTCACCGAAGTTGCTGGTGACACGCCCGGGCTTCGGTTACATCCTGGTGTCAGATTGACCGGGCACACCCCTAAAATCCGGCGCTGAGTCTATCCGTGGCGGGGCCCATCACGTACCATGAACCGGATGTCGGTGAGGTTGCTGGGCACCACCGCGAGGCACACCGTGCCCGCGAAACGACCGTTCCAGGTGGAACGTCCGCATCTTGTCGAGCGTTTGCACGGTTCGATTGGGCTCGGCCTCACGGTCCTTCAGGCGCCCGGTGGCTACGGAAAGTCCACGCTTGCCGCCGAGTTCATCCAGCAGTTGGAATTCGCGCCCCGCTGGCTGGCTCTCGATTCCTCTGCGCAGTCGCCCGAGGTATTCGCTGAACAGCTGGTGCGCGCCATGCTCGGCGCCGGTGCGTGGGCGCCGGCCAGCACCGAAACCGAAGGTGCGCTGCACTCCTACCTCGGCTCGGCGCTGCGTGAGTTCGAGGAATCTTCGTCCGTGCCCATGATGCTCGTGCTGGACAACGCTCACGAGCTGCTCGCCTCGGAGGCGTCGCTCGACCTGCTGGAGTGGTTCCTTGGATCCGTTCCGGCGGGCAGCGAAGTTCTGCTGGCCACCCGCGAGCCACTGCCACTGCCGGAATTGGACAGGCGGCTGGTTGGCGGCGAAGCGACCCTGCTGCAGGCAGCGGATCTTGCGTTCACCATCGAAGAAGCCGCCGAACTGCTTGTGGTCGCGAATCGGCCCGATCTGGAAGCGCAGTCGCTGCTCGCCTCCACCGGCGGATGGCCAGTCGCTGTTCGCGGGGTCCTTGCCGGCACCATCTCGCAAGAAGGCGCTGCACGCCTCGTCGCGGGCGGGGCATGGGACCGGTACATCGCCGGTGAAGTTTGGGCCTCCGTGCCAGCGCACCTTCGCGAGGCGCTGCTGAAGGCCTCCGTGCCGCCCGCCGCTGAACGCGAAATCGTGGCCGAGTTGCTCGATGCCGCCACGTGGACCAGCCTCGGTGAATGGCTCGACTCTCGGGATTTCTTTTCCGAACGAATGGCGAATGGTGACCGTCGGCTCACACCGGTGGTGCAACAGTTCCTCCGTGTGAAGTTCCGCGAAACCGCTGCGAGCGACTACGAGGCCGCGATAGCAACGACCATCAGCGCCCTCGAACATGCCGGTCGGCTGGTCGACGCACTCGAGCTCGCCGCCACGCTCGAATCCCATCAAGATTCGGTGCAACTGCTGCACCGGCACGGCCCTGCCCTGTTGCAACGCGGCTCCTACACGCTGATGCAACGCACCATTGCCGGGCTCCCCACTGCCGTCGCGAAGGCCGACTCCATCATCGTCGCCTTCCGCTCGCGCGTGGAGTCGCATATTGGCGACCCCGCCGATGCCCTCGAAGCAGCCCAGTCCGTTGGCGCCAACGATGCAGCCAGCGCCGAAGCACACCATCACGCCCGGCTGGCGCGAGCCCGCGCGCTTCGATTGCTCGGCCGTTTCACCGAAGTTCGCGAAGCGCTCGATGCGCCGCTCGACGACATCCCCGCCGATATTGGGCTTCAGGCCGAACTCGCCTGGCACCGCGCCCACGAAGCTCTCGCCACAGACTCCGATCTCGACAGCGCGCAAGAACTGCTCGAACGATCGCTGGAGCTGGCTCGCGACGCCCGCTCTCCGCTGCTTGAACTCCTGTGCCGCTCCACCATTGGCCAGGTTATGGCCATGAAGGGCGATGGCCCGGCTGGCGTCACCGAACTCACGACCGCCGCCCGTGGGTGGCGCGCGCTCCAGGGTTCCGCCCACCTTGCGTGGGTGCTCAACAACCTCGGCATGGCACACCTGCTGGTCGGTGATTTCGAAAGCGCCGTCAGCTCGCTTTCCGAAGCCCGCGAAGAAAGCCTCGTCGCGCGGAACCGCCGTTCGGAAGCCTTCACAACCGCCTCACTGGGTGATGCCTACCTTGCTTTCGGCGACGCCACTCGTGCCTATGAACACTACGAGAAGGCCATCTCGGTGTGCGCCGAGTACCCGGTGGACGAATCCCTCGTGGCGCTTTCCACCGCAGGGCTTTCCGCCGCGTTGCTCGCCCAGGGCAATGTCGAACAGGCAGACTTCCTCGCTCGCCGCGCCGTTGCTGCCGCTGATGGAATCGGCAGCCCCTTTGAACTTGCCAGTTGCCTCCTGCAGCAAGCCGCCGTCGCCTCGGCTGCCGAATTCCATGGGCAGGCGGTCGAACTTGCTGAACGCGCGGCAATCCTCTTCGCCGGTGTCGGGGCGGATGCAGCCCTCCGAACGGCCCGCTACCGCCTCGCCCTCATCCACTTCCGCGACGGCAACCGCGAGGCCGCGGAAGCCGAGCTGAAGTCGCTTTCGAACATGCTGACGGCCCCATGGATGGTGCGTGGCCTCGCCCCCATGGTGCGGGAACACACGCTCTTCGCGCAGTGGGTCGATTCCCGATCGGCGCTGAGCCCTAGCTTCAAGCGGATGCTCGGCGAGCTGGCGGCCAGGGGCGAACACACCACGCTTTCCACCGCCTCCCATGGAAACCTTCCGCGGGTGGTGGCGCGAAGCCTCGGCGCGCTTCGCGTGCTGGTGGATGGCCGAGAAGTGAGCGACGACCAGTGGGAGAGCCTCCGTGCCAAGGAGATGTTCTTCCTGCTGCTGGCGCACCCGGACGGCATGCGCAAGGAAGAGGTGTACGAAACCCTCTACCCCGACATGCCCGCCGCGCGCTGCAACAGCCAGTTCCATTCGAACCTCTACCGGGTTCGCAAGGCGCTCTATAAGGACAGCGTCATCAAGCGCGACGGCGCCTACATGCTCAACCCCAAGGCCGAGTTCTCCTGGGACGTGCGGGAGTTCCAGGCCGCCGTTGAACAGGCAGCGGAGCTTCCAACGGGTTCACAGGAACGTGCTTCGGCCTACGAGAAGGCGCTGCAGCTCTACCGGGGCCCTTTTGCAGAGGCGTTCTTTTCCGAATGGGCCGCAAGCCTGCGTGACCAGGTTGCGCGCAAGAGCTCCGAAGCGCTTTCCACCCTTGCGGGCTTCTACGCCGGGCGCGAACAGTTCGACGCGGCCATTCAATGTCTTGAGCGGGTGCTGGCGAACGACAGCTTCAACGACGAAGCGGTATTCCAGTTGGCCAGCTACCAGGCGCGAGCCGGGCGCCCCACCGCAGCGCTCGCGTTCCTGGACGAGTACAGCCGCGACCTGGGCAAAGAGCTCGGCGTTCCGATGCCGAAACGGCTCAGCGAGTTGCGCCACGGCATCGCCTCCGGCGCTGCGATTTAAAGCACAGGTAACCTTGGGCGCTCTTTCGCGGAATCTCTGTAAATTCTTGCCTGTGCGGCGTTCTCGCGAGAATTTCGTGAGAATCCAGGCGCTACGTTCTCTCCAGCGGTACGGGATGACCTGTGCCCTGGAGGATTGCCATGAAGACTCGCATGTTCACCGTTGCCCTTTCCGTCGCTTCTCTGCTCACGATGGCCCTGGCGGGCGCCGCGCCAATCATGCACTTCTAGGCAAGGTCCTAACCTTCCCGGAATCCGATACACCATGGGTTCGCTAAGGTCCCGCCTCGCGGGCATTGGCGAACCCATTTGGCTGGCTGCTGCCCTGGCGCTGTTTGCGATCCAGGAGGTGGCGATCACCCTGATCGATCCCGATGGGTCGTGGGCGTGGCTGCGACGGACTGCGTTCTTCATTGCCACGCCATGTTTCGTTTTAGTCGCGCTGCACTTTCGGCGATTCCTCGGTGCGTGGCTCATTGCCGTTGGCATCACGATGAACTTCCTGCCCATGGCCGCCCACGGAGGCAACATGCCCGTGGCCTACGAAACGGTCGTTGAGTCTGGCGCGTTCCCCGAAATCACGGAAGAGAACATCGGCGGGCAGATCGGCAACTCAAAGGACGTGATTCTCTGGCGGGAAGACATCCGCCTCGAGCCCCTTTCCGATCGCATCATTTACACCATCCCCGGCTACCGTTTGAACATCTATAGCCCTGGCGATGTCGTGATTGGCATTGGCATCCTGGTGACGTTGATCGAAGCCATCGCCTTCCTTTTCGGGTTTTCGTGGAGCCGCGCAGCTTCTTGGTTACCAAATCGTCACCGGGGAGAACGTTCAACTTGATAGCCGGATTCGGATCTGAACGCTAGTCTTATGAAAGGACCGCCCTTGTGGTGGTCTGGAGGTGCACGTGCCGTTTATGCGAGGTGACCAGGAGTCGCCAGCTCGAGTCGACGAACGACTCGGGTTTCTTTTCGCTGTGGCACGTAACCCGGTGCTTGTGATTGAGCACGTGGAGGCTGTCGAGAACGCAACCATCCTCGACCTCAACCCCCAGGCATCCGAGTTGTATGGCTATGCACGCGAAGACCTGATCGGTCAGCGCATGAGCGTTCTCGCGGCAGGCACCCGCTCGCGAAGCATCACTCCCATTGCCCCCGGCGCCGCCTACGATACGGATGTGGTGCAGCGTCGCGCTGATGGCCAGGTGCTCATCGTCGAACAGTCGTACCAGGTAATTGAATCGGCGGGCGAAAAATTGCTCCTCGTTTCGGCGAACGACGTGACCTCGTCGCGCTTGTTGGAGCGGGCGCTCCTTCGCGTTCAGCAGATCGACAATCTTGGGGTTGTGTCGGGCACGATGGTGCACGACTTCCGCAACCTGCTAGTCGGCATCCTTGGCAATGCGGAACTCGCGCTTCGCGAAGCGCAACTGCCCAGCACGGCGCGCCAACGAATCGTTGACATCGAACACAACGCCTTGCGGGCTTCGGAACTTGTCCATCGGCTGCTGCCTTCGGGCGGCGTGATGACCGGCAGCTTCAATCGCGTCGACCTCAACGAACTGGTAAGCGACACGCTCAGCATGCTCCGGGCATCCTTCGACCCGGGGGTGACATTGCAACAGGTGCTCACGCCCGGCCTGCCCCATTTCCTTGGCGATGCGACACAGGTGCGACAGGCTGTGATGAATCTCGTCATCAACGCGGGCGAAGCTGTCGGCGATACCTACGGCGTGGTCACGGTAACAACCTCCGTCGCGCCCGCTGCCGCTATCGACTTTTCCAGTGCCCGTCCCACTATTCAGCACCCTTCGGGCGATTGGCTGATTCTTGAAGTGCGCGACTCGGGCATCGGCATGGACGACGTGACGCTCGCACGCATCTTTGAACCCTTGTTCACAACCAAGACGAGCGGTACCGGGCTTGGACTCGCTGCCGTGATGTTCGCTGTGCGCCGCCACGGCGGGGCCGTCTGCGTATCGTCGTCGCCGGGTCACGGCGCCACCTTCCGCGTCTTCCTTCCCGTTCAGAAGAGCTAGTCCCCGGCTGGCCTTGCACACGTTGCTGGCGTCTGTCTTAGAGTAGTTGTGGGGCTGCGAACAACCTTATGCCCGGGAGTGTGCCGGTGGCTGTATCCAAACCCTCAGGCGATTTGCCGAAGTTGACAATCGTTTCCATCCACCCGGCGGTGGATGGTGGCCGATACCCGGTGAAGCGCGTGATTGGCGACATCCTGGACGTCCAGGCCGTCATTCTCAAAGGTGGATACGAAACCCTCGGGGCCGAGCTCCGGGCCCGGCGCAAGGGCAGCCGCAAATGGCGATCAGTCCCGCTCACTTATCACTACAACGAAGACCGGTGGGAAGGCAGCCTGCAACTCGAGGAGCCGGGCCGCTGGGAATACACCGTTGCCGCCTGGACCGACTGGTTCGGCAGTTGGCGCACGGAAGTGGATCGCAAGCACGCCGCTGGCCGCGACCTCGCTTCCGAATTGCTGGAAGGGCAGGCGCTGATCGCAAGCTATCTGTCCACCGCAAGCAAGCCGGACCGGACAACGCTTGAGCGGGCGATCACCGCGCTCAAAGACGAATCGCAGTCCAGTGCGGTCGCTGCCGCGCTCAACCCGGCGCTCGCCGCAGCGGTTGGGCGCGCCGACCCCCGCATCGACCTCGTCACACAGGAGCCGCCGCTCGGCCTTTGGGTAGAGCGGGAGCGCGCTCGCTTCGGCGCCTGGTACGAACTCTTCCCCCGTTCCCAGTCGCCCGAACCGGGCCAGCATGGCACGCTCCGCGACGTTGCGCGGCAACTCCCGCGACTCCAGGACCTTGGCTTCAACGTCATCTACCTGCCGCCCATTCACCCAATTGGCGAAGTGAACCGCAAGGGAAAGAACAATAGTCTCGTCGCGCAGCCGGGTGACCTCGGCAGCCCGTGGGCAATCGGCAGCAACGACGGTGGCCACGACGCGATCCATCCAAAGCTGGGAACGATGGCCGACCTGGACTACCTGGTCGCCGCCGCAGCCGAACATGGCATGGAGTTAGCGCTCGACTTCGCGGTGCAGTGCGCGCCAGACCACCCCTATGTCCGTGAACACCCGGAGTGGTTCCGCCAGCGGCCCGATGGGTCCATTAAGTACGCCGAGAACCCTCCTAAGCGCTACGAAGACATCGTCGCGCTGGACCTGTGGTGCCCGGAATACCCAAAGCTCTGGGCTGAACTGTTGCGCGTTGTGATGCAGTGGGTGGAGCACGGCATACGCATCTTCCGTGTTGACAACCCACATACGAAGCCCATCGCATTCTGGGAATGGCTCATCGCGGAAGTGAAGAGCAAGTACCCGGACGTCGTGTTCCTCGCCGAGGCATTCACGCGACCCAACCTGCTGCACCAGCTGGCGCGCATCGGCTTCACGCAGGGCTATTCGTACTTCACCTGGCGCAACACCCGCGTGGAGCTTGAAGAGTACGGGGTAGAACTTACCGGGGAACCCGGCGTCGACTACCTGCAGCCCAACTTCTTCGCCAACACGCCGGACATTTTGCACGAGTACTTGCAGCACGGCGGCCGGCCCGCGTTCAAGATTCGCTACGCGCTTGCGGCGGTGCTTTCCACTTCGTGTGGGATCTACAGCGGCTACGAACTCTGCGAGAACACGCCGCTCCACGAAGGCAGCGAAGAGTACCTCGATTCCGAGAAGTACGAGATACGCCAGCGTGACTTTGAGGCGCCCGGCAACATCAACGCCTTCATTCGCGCGGTGAACCGGGCACGCAACGAAAGCCCCGCGCTCCGGGAGTTCCGGAACCTGCGCTTTCACCGGCCCGACAACCCGCAGGTGCTGGCATGCAGCAAAGCGACGGCGGATGGCTCCGACCGGATAGTCGCGGTTGTGAACCTCGACCCGCACACCATCCAGGAAACGACTGTCTTGCTCGACGGTGAAAGCCTGGGGCTCACGAACGAGTCCAGCTACATCGCTCACGATCTGATCACCGGCCAGCGTTACAACTGGCAGGGCCTTGCGAACTTCGTCCGGCTCGACCCCGCGATTGAACCAGTCCACCTCTTCCGCATCGAGGAATCCTGAACATGCTCGTCAACGACCCGCTCTGGTACAAAGACGCCGTCATCTACCAGGTCGGCATTCGCACCTTTTTCGACTCCAATGGCGACGGCAACGGCGACCTTGCCGGGCTGGCGAGCAAGCTGGACTACATAAGCTGGCTGGGCGCGAATACCATCTGGATGCTGCCCTTCTACGAATCCCCGCTGAAGGACGGCGGCTATGACATCGCCGACTTCCGCAAGATCCACTCGGACTTTGGGTCGATTGACGATTTCAAGCACCTGTTGGAAGAGGCGCACAAGCGCGGCATCCGTGTGATCACGGAGCTAGTGGTCAACCACACCTCGGACCAGCATGCGTGGTTCAAGGCTGCCCGTAGCGACCGGGAGTCGCCCTATCGCGACTACTATGTGTGGAGCGACACGGAAGAGCGATACCAGGACGCCCGCATCATCTTCACCGACACCGAGCGCTCCAACTGGACATGGGACCACGAGGCCGGGCAGTACTACTGGCACCGCTTCTTCAGCCACCAGCCGGACTTGAATTACGACAACCCCGCCGTGCAGCAGGAAATCCTGGATGTGCTCGGTTTCTGGATGGACATGGGCGTGGACGGCGTAAGGCTCGATGCTGTTCCCTACCTCTTCGAACGCGAAGGGACGAACTGCGAGAACCTGCCAGAGACGCACGACTTCCTGAAGAAGCTGCGCAAGTTCGTGGACGACAACTACGAAAACCGCATGTTGCTGGCGGAAGCCAACCAGTGGCCAAGCGACGTGCGCGCCTACTTCGGCGACGGCGATGAGTGCCACATGGCCTACCACTTCCCGGTGATGCCACGCCTGTACATCGCCGTGCGCAAGGAAGAGCGCCGCCCCATCGTCGACATCATGGAACAGACGCCGGATATCCCCGAGAACTGCCAATGGACGATGTTCCTCCGCAACCACGACGAACTCACCCTGGAGATGGTGACGGACGAGGAGCGCGACTACCTTTACACCGAATACGCTCGCGACCCGCGCATGCGCATCAATGTCGGTATCCGCAGGCGGTTGGCGCCGCTGCTGGACAACTCCCGTCGACGGATCGAACTGCTCAACGCCCTGCTGCTCACGCTGCCGGGCACGCCGATCATCTACTACGGTGACGAGATCGGCATGGGGGACAACATCTACCTCGGCGACCGCGACGGCGTGCGCACGCCCATGCAATGGAGCAACGACCGCAATGCCGGGTTTTCCCGCGCTGACCCGCAGGCGCTCGCCCGCCCGGTCATCCGTGACCCGCTCTATTCCTACGAGTCGATCAACGTGGAGGCCCAGGAGCGCCTGCAAACGTCGCTACTCTGGTGGATGAAGCGCACTATCCAGTTGCGCAAGGAGTACCCGGTCTTCGGTCGCGGGAGCATCCGTTTCATATCCCCGGAGAACGAACGCATCCTCGCCTTCGTCCGCGAAGACCAATCCAGCACCATCCTTGTAGTGTGCAACCTCTCGCGCTTTTCGCAGGCCGCGACGCTGGACCTCTCGGAGTTCGCGGGCTTGGAGCCGATCGACCTCTACGGACGCGTGCATTTCCCGCAGATCGGTGAATGGACCTACCAGCTCACCTTCGGCCCCCACGACTTCTTCCTGTTCGAGTTGCGACCCCCGGCGAGTTGACGATGATCGGAAGCATTCGCACCACCGAGCCG
>CAZDZP010000056.1:0-12350 GCA_964509855.1 uncultured Anaerolineaceae bacterium
GACGATGGGAACCGGCACCGTTGTCAGCGTCGAGCCGCGATACCTCGACTGGGTGCGGGACAACCCGCCCGAGCCTCACCACCGGGCATTCTTTAACCCCTTTCTCATGCCGCTCGTGGAGCACGCTGCGAGTGACGGCGACACGCTGGGATGGCGGGGCCCAAGCCTCGGTTTCCTCCTCGACACGATGCCAGCGGAGCGGTCACTCCCGAAGGGATTCAGGCTGACGGAGGTGGACCAGGATTGGCGCAGGGGTCACGTCCAGAGCGGCGTCTTCTCGAACGCGCTCGGTGACCCCGGCGACGCGTTCGTCGACACCATCTGGCAGTTCGGGCAGGCCCTCGTAGCCAGTGACGGGTCCCCGGCTGCTGTTGCCGGCGCCTACAACGATGGCGATGGTCTCCTCGAAATCGGCGTTGACGTTGCCCGCGACTTCCGCGGCCAGGGTCTCGCCAGGCTCGTCGTGAGAGCGATGGCGACACAGATTCTCGAACGCGGCGCCCAGCCCACCTACTACTGCCCTCCCACCAACATCCGCTCCCAGCGGACTGCGCTCGCCTGCGGTTTCCTTCCCGCGTTCTCGCAGGCGCGGGTCAGCAGGAAGAAAGCTGAGACGTAGTCATTTGACGGAGCGTGACGGCCTCTTCGCCCCATCTCGGGAAGCGGCGTGCGTCGCGTTTGCCGCAGGCATGGGTGTGGAACCGGAAGCGTTCGAAACCGGGGCGCTTACCATCGTCGACCGGCCCGAAGCGACTCCCTGGTACACCGCGATGGCCGCCACCTTCGGCAACGGCACCGTCATCGCCGTCGACCCCGCCTACCGCGAGACGGTGGAACGCAACCAGCCCACACCCCACTACCGCGTGCACTATCCCGAGTTCCTTTACACCCTCGTGGAGGAGGGACGTCGTCGCGGCGAGACGCTATCGGCCTCGTCTCCGAGTGTGCTGTGGGCGCTCGGCAGCCTGTCGGCAGAGCCTGTGATCCCCGCCGGACTCGAACTTCGGACCGTTGACGCATCCTGGATGGCGGCGGAGATGCCGCACCAGCGCTTCGAAAACGGCATCGGGCTCCCCGGTGTCGCCGCGAGGGACGTGCGCAACCGCTTTGCCAGTGTGCTGTTCGACAGCGGGGGCGAACCGGTGGCCGTGGCCGGCGCCTTCGACAACTTCGGTTTGCTGGAAGTGGGCGTCGATGTTGTCCGCGAATACAGGGGAAGGAGGCTCGGCCCGCTCGTTGTCGCTGCGGTCACACGAGAAATCGTTGCGGCCGGTGACACGCCGTTCTACGGATGCGCCGCAACGAACATCCGCTCGCAGCACACCGCGCTTGCATGCGGTTTCATACCCGTCGCCTCGGACGCCTTCGTCTTCCCGACTGGGGCCGGCAGCTAGCGCGGGTGAACCCTAGCCTGCGTACTCCCAGCCGAGGTCGCGTTCGATGAGCATATCGCCGCTGCGGAAGATGCCACCGTCGGTGACTTCGCCGATGACCATGGTGTGGTCGCCGGTGGGGATGAATTCCTTCGCGGTGCAGGTGTACCAGCCCAGCGCGTCCAGCAGGATTGGGACGCCGCTTTCGGCGACTTCGTAGCGCAGGCCTTCGAGCTTGTGGTGGACCACGGCGGCGGCGCCTTCGGAGCGGCCCTTCACCTTGCGGCCTTCGGAAGGCATGACAACCTTCTTTGCGATGTCCATGCCGTCCTTTTCGTGGAGCATGTTGATGCTGAATTCGCCCGTGGCGCGGATGAAGCGCAGTGTGCGCGCATCGTTTTCGATGGAGATTGCGACGAGCCGCGGCTTGAACGAAACCTGCATCACCCAGTCGGCCAGCATCGCGTTCATCGAGCCGTCGGCATCGACTGAGCCGATGACCTGCACGCCGTAGGACATCGCCAGCATGGCTCGTTCCATAGGGTCGATTTCCTTGGGCTCACCGGGGACGGACGGGAACTCTACTTTGAAAGACATCGGCTACCTCGCTTCACGTACTCCCATGGTGCCATGCCCGCCGCGCCGCTGCAGTGACATGCGGGCCCCGTCTTCACCGACCTTTGCTCACCGGCAGGCACAACGCGGCGGGGTCGATGCGGCCATTCGTTCGTTCAATCATGCCCGCTATCTCCTTGATCGTAGATCGCCAACCACGGCTACAATGGGGCAATCCTTCCCGCGAAACGTAGTTTTCATACTACTTGAAAGGTTTGACAGGTTTGCGAACCCGCCTTCGATTCTTCCTTCCCTTCCTGCTCCTCGGCTCGCTCGCCCTCGTTGTGGCGGCGTGCGGCGACGACGATGATGACGGTGCCGATCCGACGACCGCAGCGACCGCCACCGCCGAATCTTCCGGCACCCCGACCAACGGCGAAACCCCGTCCGCGCCGGAAACCACCGAACCGACCGGCGAGTTCCCGGTTACCGTCACAGACCTGCTCGGCCGCGAAGTCGAGATCACCGAAGCCCCCCAGCGCATCGTTGGCCTCAGCCCCACCGCGGTGGAGCACGTGTACGCCGTCGGCGGCACCGTCGTTGGACGCGTTGCCTCGGCAACCTACCCGCCGGAAGTGGAGTCCGCCGAGCCGGTTGGCGACGCCTACCAGCCCAACCTCGAATCAATCCTCGCGCTCGAACCCGACCTCGTCGTCGCCGACAGCATCATCCAGGCGAACCCGCAGCTGCGCACCGCGGTCGAGGGCCTCGGCGTTCCGGTTATCTTCGCCGGCGCCAACAGCTACCAGGACGTCATTGACGGCCTTACGGTCGTGGGCGAAGCGCTGGGGCGACAGGATGCCGCCGCTGCCCGCATCGCTGAAATCGAAACCTCCCTCGCCGACGCGCAGAATATGATCGGGGACCGCGATGTTTCCGCGCTCGTCGTCATCGGCGACCGCGACCGCGTCATCTACGCCGCCAACGACAACAGCTACCCGGGCGACCTCATGTCGTTGCTCGGCATCACCAACCCGCTCGGTGGCGAGTCCGATTCCGGGCCCTTCCCCGGTTACACCACCGCCGCCCCGGACCTTCTGCTCCAGTCGGACCCGGATTACCTCTTCACGCTTTCACCCGCACCGCCGCCAGCGCCGCCGCTCAGCCAGGCCATCCGGTTACTCCCCGGCGTGAACGACATGACTGCCGTGCAGAACGGCCAGCTTGCGGAACTGGATGTGCAGTTGATGGTGCAGGCCTCCGGGCCGCGCGTGGACGAAGCTCTCATGGCGCTCGCGGAGGCTGCGACGGCCGACTAGCCGGGAACGGGAGTGAACTGTGACCGAAGCGCAGGCAGAGGGCAGGGCTCACGGCCCTCCAGCCACCGGGGGGCTCCGCTCCACCGATAGGCCCGCTTCGACGCGCTTCCTCGCGCTCGTTCTCGGGACGCTCGCTGTACTGTTTGTCGTCAGCGTTTTCGGACTCGCCTACGGGGCGGTCACACTATCCTTCGGCGATGTCTGGGCCGGTCTCACTTCCGATTCTGACCGGCTGGCCCGCAGCATCGTCTGGGACATCCGCGTGCCGCGCCTGCTCGACGGCATGATCGTTGGCGCCTGCCTGGCCGTTGCCGGCGCACTGCTGCAGGGCGCGACGCGCAACCCGCTCGCCGACCCCACCATCATGGGGATGACCGCCGCCGCCGGGCTCGTTAGTTCCGCGCTCATCGCCTTCAACCCGCAGGTCGCGCACTGGGCCATCGTGATCGCCTGCGTCATCGGCGCGACCGGGGGCGCAGCCGCGATTTTCGTCATCAGCTGGCGCGGTGCGGTTTCGCCCGTGCGACTGGCGCTCGCCGGTGTCGCGCTGTCGTCCTTCTTCGGCGCGTTCATCGTCGCGATTCTCGCCAGCTCGCGAACATTCCTCCAGACCAGCCTCGGCTTCCTTGCCGGCGGGCTCTATGGGTCCAACTGGGTCGAATTCCAGCACGCGCTGCCCTATCTCGTGGTGGGCATGGCGGGCGCGATGCTGCTCGCCGGGCGTCTGAACATCCTCAGTCTTGGCGACGACATCGCCGCTGGGCTCGGCGTCCTCACGGATCGTTCGCGCGCCGCGCTGCTGTTGGTGGCCGCGATTCTCACCGGGGTCGCGGTTTCCATCGCGGGGCTGGTGAGCTTCGTCGGGCTGGTGTGCCCTCACATCGCGCGCTTCATGGTCGGTTCGGACAATCGATACGTCATCCCCGCGTCCGCACTGCTGGGTGCGGTGCTCGTGACGGGCGCAGATCTCGCCGCGCGACTTGTCATTCGCCCTTCCGAAATCCCCATGGGCATTGTCACAGCCGCGGTGGGTGCGCCCTTCCTGTTGTATCTCTTGAGGTCCCGGGCATGAAGCTTTCCGTCGAATCGCTGCGGGTGCGCCACGGGGAGCGGGAGGTGGTGCGCGGAGTCTCCTTCGAAGTCGAGTCGGGACAGATGGTGGGCATCGTCGGGCCCAACGGGAGCGGCAAGAGCTCGTTACTGCGGGGAATTGGGCGGCTGCACAAGCCCTCGGGCGGACGCGTGCTGCTCGGCGAGACCGATTGCGCCACGCTCAACTCACGCGAGATCGCGCGCCAGTTGGCGGTGCTTTCGCAGTCCCCGGATTCCGGCCAGGACCTGACGGTGGAGGAGCTGGTCTGGCGGGGGCGCTACCCCCACCAGGGAGTTTTCCAGCGGGCGACGCGGCCCGACTACGAGGCGGTCGAGTGGGCGCTGCAGGCGGCCGAGCTGACGGAGCTGAACCGGCGGCCGCTCGGGCAGCTTTCCGGTGGCGAACGCCAGCGCGCGTGGATCGCGATGTCCCTGGCGCAGCAACCGAAGATCATGCTGCTGGACGAGCCGACCAGCTTCCTCGACGTGCGCCACCAGGTGGACATCATGCACCTGCTGCGAAGGCTGAATCACCAGGGGATGACCGTCGTTGCCGTGCTACACGACCTGCCGCTGGCGGCGCGCTTCTGTGACCGCATCATTGCCATCAACGACGGGGTGGTCGCCTTCGATGGCGCCCCGGCTGATGTCCTCGTGCCCTCGTTGTTGGAAGAAGTGTTCGGCGTGCCGATGATCGTCATCGCCGATCCCGTCACGGGTATGCCTATTCCGCTGCCTATGCCCGACGTCGCGCTTTGCCCGGTGCAGCCGCCCACGGGAGGCGCTCGCACCTAGCCTTCGGAAAACATGTTCATGATCTGGAAGAACACGACGAACGCCGCGGCGCCGCCAACCATCACCATCACGAGGCGAGTTCCATTCATGCGTCCATTGTCTCAGGGCGTTCGCGCAGCGTCGCCTGCGGCGACGGGAAAGATCACTTTCGGGGCGGACGGCGTATTCTCAGGTGACATGCGCCGCTTCGTTCTCCTCGCCATGCTTTCGCTGCTCACAGTTTTCGCAGTTGCCTGCGGCTCCGAAAGCGCAGCCGATCCAACGGCGTCCGCTGTCGCCGGTGACGATGCGCCGGTCATCGCGCACTCCGGTGAACTGACGACCATCTACTTCGTCCACACGGAATGGTGACCGACCTGCAACTCCCTCCGCCCGGTCTGGGCGGAACTCGAAGCTGAATACAATGGCCGGCTGGAGTTCATCGAAGTGGACCGCGAAAAAGGCGACGGCCCCGAATTCGCGGCCCAGCACCGCCTTCGGGGCCAGCCCGGTTTCGTGGTCTACGCACCCGACGGCACGCTCCTGCGCGGCGAACTCGGGCCGTACAACGCCGACGGGTTGCGCGAACTCGTCCGCGACCTGGTCGAAAACTCGTGATGGAATCGCGTCGGGACTGTAACGCTAGCGGAGTGAGGTGGGACTAACCGCAATGCGAACGCTCGCCCTGCTCTTCCTGGCGCCTGTCCTGCTGTTCGCCGCGGCCTGCGGAAGCGATGATGCCGAACCGCAAGGGGCCGCAACCCCGGACGCGGCGACCGCCACTGCCACGCCAACATCGACGCAAGCCGATGACCCAACGCCCGATGCCACGGAAGATGCGGAGTCCCCCACGACGGCGCCGGCGCAAACGCCCGCGGCGTCCCCATCCGCTCCCGGCGAAAATCCCACGGCCGTTCCTGCAGCGGATACGCCAACATCCGCGCCGCCGCCTCCGACCGCAACGCCAACAGCGGAACCCGAAGTGATGATGCCCCAGGCGCAGGTCTACTTCGTCCACGCCGAGTGGTGACCGAACTGCCGACCGCTCCGTCCCGTGTGGGCGGACCTGCAATCCCAGTACGGCGACCAGCTCACCATGGCGACGATCGACTTCGACACGAACGAGGGGAAGGACTTCGCCCGCTCGTATCGCGTGAACTACCACCCGGGCTTCATCGCCATCGATAGCGAAGGCGATGTTGTCTACGCCGGGCTGGAAATCCGCTCGGAAGAGGCCCTCCGCTCGCTCGTGGAGAGCCTCCTCGAATAGCGCTTAGTACGCGGAGGGCGCCATCTCGCGCATCGCTTCCATCAGGCGCGTGCGGCGCTTTTCGATGTCCGGCTCGGCCGAGTGCATCTGCAGGAAGGCCGTGTCGACACCCGCATCGAGGTAACGCTGGATGTGTTCGCGGCGCTGTTCGGCGGTCCCGTGCAGCATGAGGTCGTCCACCACCTGCTGGGGCATGGCCGCCACCGCGCCCCGGCGGTCGCCGGCATCCCACGCGTCCCAAACGGGCTTCATTGCCTCCCCGCGGCCAACCCACTTGTGGAAGGCCTTGTACACGGGCACGTTCAGGTAACCGTTAATGTGGCGCCGCATGAAAACCTGGCTCTCGTCGCTGTCGGGGTCGACGCAGACCATGAGCCGCGCGGTGATTTCGATGCTGTCGGGGTCGCGGCCCGCAGCCGCTGCGGCTTCGCGCACGACGGCGACCGACTTCTTCACGTCCTCGGCCGAAAGCCAGTTGACCACGCAGCCGTCGCCGATTTCGCCGGCGAGCCGCAGCATGCCGCCGCGCAGCGCCGCCACCTGGATGGGGATGGGCTGTTCCACAGGACGGCTCAGGCGAAAGCCGCGGACGGTGAAGGTCTCGCCTTCGTAGTCCACGCGTTCGCCCGCGAACACACGGCGGAGAAACTCCACCATCTCTCGCACGCGCGTGACCGGCTTTTCGAAGGGGATGGAGTTCCAGCCTTCCACCGTCGTCCCCGAACCCGAGCCGACTCCAAGCACGAACCTTCCCGGCGCTATTTCGGCGATGCCAGCCGCGCTCTGCGCCAGGGCGGCCGGGCCGCGGCTGTAGACGTTCGCGATGGCCGTGCCCACGCGCAGGTTCGAATTCGCAGCCGTGGCGGCCAACGGCGAGAAGATGTCGATGCCGTCGACCTCGCTCGACCACGCGTCGGTGTACCCGAGCGACTCGGCCTCCCGGACGATGTCCGGGTGTTCGTGCAGCGGGAAGCTATCGAGCGGGACGGAAAGTGCCCAGCGCTTCTTATCCACGGGCAGACTCCGCGATGATGCGGTGCGCGCGGTCGACCAGGTTCGGCACCTGCCATTCGAAGCGAGCGCTTTCCGGGTTCGATGCCGTCTTTTCCAGGTAGTGCATGTAGAGCCCTTCGAGAATGATTGCCAGCTTGTAGACGGCGAAGGCGTGGTAGAACGGGAAGTGGGTCATGTTGCGGCCCGACTTCTCTTCGTAAATCGTTGCCATTTCTTCCTGCGTGGGGAAGCCTTCCATCGTCGTGAGCGGCGGGCCTTCGCGCTGGGGCCAGCCTGGCGGCGGTGGCGGGGCCCCGGTGTCGCCCCAGTACGACATCATCCAGCCGAGGTCCGCCAGCGGGTCGCCGATGGTCGCCATCTCCCAGTCGAAAATCGCGATGAGCTTCGGCTCGTCTTTCGCGAACATCACGTTGTCCATCTTGTAGTCGCCGTGAACGATGGTCGCCGGCTGGTCACCGGGCATATTCTCCTGCAGCCACGCGGTGAGTTCGTCCATGCCGGGGAGTTCGCGCGTGCGCGGGCGGGTGTGTTCCCACTGGCTGCTCCAGCGCTTCAACTGGCGTTGCAGGTAGCCTTCCGCCTTGCCGGTCAGCCCGGCCGCCTGCCAGTCGACGGCGTGCAGTTCGGCCAGCGCGGTCACCATCTCTTCGCCAACCTTGCGGCGGGCTTCCGGCGTGTCGTACTCGGTCGGCATATCCACGCGGATGACGTGGCCATCCTTGCGCTCCATCAGGTAGAAGGGCGCGCCGATGACCTCGACGTCGTCGCAGACGGCGATGGGCTTCGGCACGCGCGCCTTGCCGTAGAGGGCGTTGATGAAGCGATGTTCGCGCAGCACGTCGTGGGCCGTTGGCAGCAGCGGGCCGCGCGGCGGCCGGCGCATCACCCAGTGCTCCTCGCCGCGGCTGACGTAGAAGGTTTCGTTAGAGAAGCCGGCCACGTGCTTTTGCACTTCCAGCTTGCCCGGGCCGCCCGGCACATGTTCGTTGACCCAGCGCTCGAGCGACTCGATGTCGACCAGGTCCTTTGGCAGTTCGTCAGTCATGGGGAGTTCCTTGTACCTGCGCCACACCAGATACGGTGTCCGGACGCATTGCTGTGCCGCCCGATTCTACGGCAACGAGCAGGGAACGCACTTTGGACTGTTCGTTGCGCTGGCCAAACGCGGCGACCTGGCCGATTCTGCAGTCATGGAAGAGAAGCCGAACCGCATTGAAGGACTTACCCAAACCAGCGCGGAGTTGCTTCGCGAACTCGTTCGTAGCCCGTGGCCACGGGCAGTGTCGTGGCTCGAAAGCCTGGAGTCCGGCCAGGCCGCGCTTGATGACCTCGAGAATCTGCTGGAATTCGCTGTTGACCACCAAATGCGGGCCGGGTTTGGCGATAGTTGGAAACCGAACGAGATCGGTCTGCGGACCGAGGATCTCATCGACGATCTGCACCGGCTACGCAACGACCTTGTCGACGCGGCACCGTCTGCCGCGTCGAGCAACTCTCCGCACGGCTGCAGCCAGATGCTGCGCTCCCTCGCCGATATCGACACGCCGCTGGTTTACAACGACCGCTTTCGTGAGTACGGATTGCAAGTTCGCTTCCGGGGTGGCAACACGTGGGACGAGGTGAACTTCTGTCCGTGGTGCGGCGCCGAGCTCCCCGCGTCCCTCCGCGATGAGTGGTTCGAGGCAGTCGAGGGCCTGGGGCTCGAGCCAGGTATCGACAAGGTTCCGCCGGAATATGAAGACGGCACCTGGTGGCGAAGTCGTACGGAACGCGACAGCTGACCTCGCCCGACACGAACTCGCCCTCAGGCCAGCATCTTCAGTGCGTAGGCCATCAGCGTGGGCATCGAATCCTTCAGATCTTCCCAGTGGGGGTCGTCGCGCTTGCCGCGGCGGTGCAGGCTGAGGTTGAGCCCGGTGATGATCCCGAACTTGTAGCAGGCTAGCGCGCGGAACCAGTTGATGTCGCCGGGGTCCTCGCCGTACTCGTCGATGTACCACTCCACCAGGGTGTCCGGGTGCGGCAGCAGGCCTGCACCACCGCCGCCTTCATGCGCCCACGCCTCGGGCGTCGTGAAGGTGGTGATCCAGCCGATGTCGTTGAAGCACGCGCCGATGTTCGCCAGCTCCCAGTCGATGACGGCCAGCAGCTCCCGATCGTAGCTGTAGAACAGGTTCGACCACTGGAAGTCGCCGTGGAACAGCCCGATGCGGGTGTTTTGCGGGGTCTTCGCCAGCAGCAGTTCCCGCACCTTCGGCGCATCCGAAAGCAGGTGCGGGTCGGCCGCGCGTTCGTAGAAGCGGTCCCAGTGGGTCACGTCCCGTTCGAAGGGCACGGGGTCGCCGAGGTCCAGCCCGGCGCTCTGCCATTCGAGCTTGTGGATGTTGGCGAGGGCGCGCATCGCCTGCTCGGCCATGGGCGCGACCTGTTCCTTCGTGAGCGTCAGTCCCCACTCACCCTCGGCGGTCTTGAAGGTATCGCCTTCGAAGCACGGGGTGACGAAGAACGGCCGCCCGAACCACTGCGGGTCGTCGCCGCTCCAGAGCACGGGCGCGATCGGCACCTTGCTATCGCGAAAGGCGTTGAGAATGCGCACCTGCCGCAGCACGTCGGCGGTGCCTTCCAGCTTCACGTTGGGCGGGGGCATGCGCAGGTAGTAGCGCAGCGTCTCGCCCTTGCTTTCCACTTCGAAGCCGTAGGAAAAGCCGGCATGCCCGGGCATCTTCCAAACGGAAGTTACCCGGGCGTTGCTGTCTTCCAGCTTCGCCTGCGCAAAGGCGGGCAGGCGCTGTTCGAGTTCGTCCAGTTCCATGATCTCGCTCCCGGCGCAGACGAAGGTCAACCTTCGTTAGGCGAAGGCCTAGCCCTCGTAGAAGTCCCAGCCGAGGCCCGCCTGGAAGTTGCGAATGATGCGCCGCGAAACCACCATGCGGTGCGTCTCGTCGGGGCCGTCGTAGATGCGAGCGCCGCGGGCGAGGCGGTACATGCCTTCCAGCGGGGTATCGCCGGAAACGCCACGCGCGCCGTGCACCTGGATGGCGCGGTCGATGACGTCGTGCAGCACCTTCGCGCCGAAGAACTTGATGGCCGAGATTTCGACGCGGGCTTCGTCGCCCTGGTCGATCTTCTTCGCCGCGGCGAGTGTGAGCTGGCGCGAGGCCTGGATTTCGACGTAGCTGTCGGCGATCCAGTTCTGCACGGTCTGCTTTTCGGCGAGCGTGCTGCCGTAAACCTCGCGTTCGAGCGCGTAGTTCACCATCAGTTCGAAGGCGCGCTGCATCTGGCCGAGCCAGCGCATGCAGTGGTGGATGCGGCCCGGACCAAGGCGCCGCTGGGCGATGCGGAAGCCGCCGCCGTCTTCGCCGAGCAGGTTGGTCACGGGCACACGCACGTTGGTGTAGCGAATCTCGCAGTGCGACCCCTCGGTTTCGCCCATCACCGGCACCGGGCGGACGATTTCGAAGCCGGGCGTGTCGGTGGGGACGATGATCTGGCTCATGCGGCGGTGCGGCGGCTGGTCCGGCTGCGATACGCACATCACGATAGCAAAGGCCGCGCCCTCGGCGCCGCTGGTGAACCACTTGTGGCCGTTGATGACGTACTCGTCACCGTCGCGGACGGCGGTGGTCTGGAGGTTGGTGGGGTCGGCGCCGGAGACTTCCGGTTCGGTCATGGAGAAGCACGATCGAATGTCGCCGTTCACCAGCGGCTTCATCCACTGGTCCTGCTGTTCCTTCGTGCCGAACTGCCAGAGGATCTCGGCGTTGCCGCTGTCGGGCGCTTGCGAACCAAAGGCGCGCGGCGCGAGGGCGCTGCGGCCGAGGATCTCGTTCATGTACACGTAGGGCATGAATCCGATGCCCATGCCGCCCGCTTCCGCCGGGAGATGCGGCGCCCACAGGCCGAGCTTCTTCGTTTCCGCCTGGATGCCTTTCACAAGACTGTCGCGCTCTTCGCGATTTCCGTGTTCATAGGCGTGCTCGTTGGGATAGACCTGCTCGTCCATCACCACCTTCACGCGGTCGCGAATCTCCGTGATTTCGTCCTGCGTGAGCTTTTTTTGGGTCCCGTGTGCTTGGGAGGGCGTCGTCATGCCTCACCTCTTTTTCCAGCGAATTGCCACCCGCACTTTACGCTGCGAGGCAGCGGCTGGCGAACACGAGGAAGGGAGCCCGCGTGGGCTCCCTTCCTTCATCGGCGCTCGTTGTCGCGGTTCAAGCCGTGGGCGGCTACGCCACGACTTCACCGACCGCGACTTCGGCGAAGGTGAATGCGCCACCGTCGTAATCGACGCGGACCATGTGGCCTTCGCGAATCTCGGCGTGGAGCAGCTTTATCGCCAGCGGGTCCAGCAGTTCTCGCTGCACGGTGCGCTTCAGCGGCCGCGCCCCGTAGAGCGGGTCGTAGCCCAGCCGCGCCAGTTCGCGCTTCGCTTCGGTGGTCACCTCAAGTTCGATGTGACGGTCCGCGAGCCGCTTCGCCACGAGCCCGACCTGGATGGTCACGATGTGGATGAGGTCTTCCTCGCGCAACTGCTGGAAGATGATCAGCTCATCCACGCGGTTCAGGAACTCGGGCCGGAAGTGCCCCTGGACCGCTGACATTACACGGGCGCGCATGGTCGCATCGTCGATGCCCGGCCCCACGATGTACTGGCTGCCGAGGTTGCTGGTCATCACAAGGATGGTGTTGCGGAAGTCGACCTGCCGCCCCTGGCCGTCCGTGAGCCGCCCGTCATCGAGCACCTGCAGCAGCACGTTGAAGACATCCGGGTGAGCCTTTTCGATTTCGTCGAAGAGCACGACGGCGTATGGCCGGCGCCGCACCGCTTCCGTGAGCTGGCCGCCTTCGTCGTAGCCGACGTACCCGGGAGGCGCCCCGATCAGTCGCGCCACGGAGTGCTTCTCCATGTACTCGCTCATGTCGATGCGGATCATCGCGCGCTCGTCGTCG
>CAZDZP010000057.1:0-12307 GCA_964509855.1 uncultured Anaerolineaceae bacterium
ACAAGGCGCTCAAGGGTGACACGAGCGACAACGTGCCCGGCATCAAAGGCATCGGCGAAAAGACAGCGACCGACCTCGTGCGCCAGTTCGGGACGGTCGAGTCGATCTACGAGAACATCGACGCCATCACGAAAAAAGCCGTCAAAGCCAAGATCGTGGCCGCGCAGGAGCAGGCGCTCCACAACAAAATGATGGTGACCATCGACACCAACCTCGATGTCGGTTTCAAGCTCGAGGACGCCGTTGTCCGCGACTACGACCGCGAGAAGGTGCTGGAGCTGTTCCGCACGCTCGAATTCCGCACGCTCATTTCGCGGCTGCCGGAAAGTTCGAGTGGCGTCCGCGCCGAGCCCGCGGAAGATGACGTGCCCACCGACTACCGCGTCGCCTGTGACGAAGATTCGCTCGGAGAGCTGGTAGGCGAACTCGCGGAGGCGAAGGAAGTCGCGGTCGTGTCATTCACCACGGCGAGTGACAGCGTGCGATCGCTGCTGCTTGGCATCGCGCTCGCGACCGAAGCGGGAAAGGCTTGGTACGTCCCGGTGGGCCATGCGCTCAGCCTCGACGACAGCGCGAGGCAACTCCCGCGCGAACGTGTCGTGGGGGCGCTCGGCGGGTTCATGGCCGATGACTCGCTCCCGAAGGTGACCTACGGCGGCAAGTACGTGATGCACGCGTTCGACAAGGCGGGGCTGCCGTTCGAAGGCATCGCTTTTGACGTTGCCATTGCGGCGTGGCTGCTCGGCGAGACGTCATCTGCACCCGAAGCGCTGATCAACGAGCGACTGGGCAAGGAAATCGCGCCGGTCGCCTCGCTGGGCGGCAGCGGGCGTTCGGCACTCCCGCTCGCGCAGGTGGCCATCGACAAGGTCGCGGAAAGCGCCTGCGCCCAGGCGGACTACCTGCTGCGGATACGGCCCTCGCTGGAAGCGCAGATCGAAGAGCGGGGACAGCGCGCGCTGCTCGATGACATGGAGATGGCGCTGATGCCGGTGCTCTTCGAAATGGAGCGAATCGGCATTGCGCTGGACAAACAAATCCTGCGCGACATGAACGACATCCTGACGGTGAGCATTGCGGCCGCCGAGAAGTCCATCTACGAAACGGTGGGGCACGAGTTCAACATCGGCAGCCCGAAAGCACTCAGCGACGTGCTGTTTGGCGAGCTGGCTCTGCCGAAGTCCCGCAAGACCACGCAGGGCTACAGCACCGACCAGCGAGCGCTGGAAGGGCTGCGCAGCGTCCACCCCATCGTCGACATGATTTTCGAGTACCGTCAGCTGACCAAGCTGAAGTCGACCTACCTCGACGCACTGCCGGGGACCGTGGCCGAAGACGGGCGCATTCATACGGATTTCCAACAAACGGTAGCGGCCACGGGCCGCTTGAGCAGCACGGCGCCGAACCTGCAGAACATCCCCGTACGGACAGAGGTCGGCGCGAACATCCGCCGGGCCTTCGTAGCCTCGTACTTCGACAAGCCGCTCTTCGTGGCGGCGGACTATTCGCAGATCGAACTGCGGGTGCTTGCGCATGTCACGGGTGACAAGGGACTGGTCGACGCATTCCTTGCGGACGAGGACATCCATCGCGCGACGGCCGCGACGGTTTACGGAGTGGAGCCAGAGGATGTCACGAGGCCGATGCGCGACCTCGCCAAGGTAGTCAACTTCGGGATCGTGTACGGGATGGGCGAATTTGGCCTTTCGAGTCGCACAGAGCTTTCCCGCGAAGAGGCGGCAGACTTTATCCAGACCTACTACACGAAGTACCCCGGCATCCGCGACTGGCAACAGGAAACGTTGGAGAAGACCCGGGCCAACGGTTACGCGGAAACCGTTTTCGGGCGGCGCCGTTATCTCCCGGCCATCCGGAGTACGAACTTCCAGGTGCGGAGCGCGGCAGAACGCGAAGCCGTGAACATGCCCATCCAGGGGACGGCCGCGGACATCATCAAGGTCGCGATGATCAAGGTGGCCGATGCGCTCCGAGAACGCGAACTCCAGAGCCGCATGTTGCTGCAAGTCCACGACGAACTCATCTTCGAATGCCCCGAGGACGAGGCCGGCGCAATCAAGGATCTCGCCCTCGAACTGATGCCGAAGGGTCTGGAGATGACCGTCCCGCTGAAGGTGGACGTGAAGCAGGGGCTGAACTGGGGAGAGATGGGTTGAGGATCGCGGTCATTGGAGCGGGACCCGCTGGGCTCACGGCCGCGCTGCGTCTCGAACAGGCGGGCCATGCGGTCACGGTGTTCGAAGCGAACGACCACGCCGGGGGCCGCACTCACAGCGCCCACTTCGGACCACGGCATCATCTCGACACGGGTGCAGGGTGGCTGACATCCGCGTACGCGAGAACGCTCGTCCTGTTGGATGAACTTGGCGAACGCTGGCGGCTGAACCCTATGCGTGCGAGCGGTCCACAGGAACTGTTGGTGGATGGCGAACGGTACCTGGGCAACAGCGCTCCGCGGACCGCGCGGGGCTACCCGCTGATTCCCTCGTCCGACCGGGACGCGATCCACGGGTGGCTGAAGTCGCTGGAGGACTATTCGGGAGAGCTACGGACGAGCCTGGACTTCGACCACGAGGACGCGGAAACGCACATGCAGCGAGTAAGTGAGGCGGCCACGCGCTACCTGTTCGCCCCGATGTTCGAAGGTCTCTTCGCCCCCTTGCGTGACCAGTCCGCCGAGTTCCTTCGGTCGTGGGTTGCGAGTGGCCGGGTGGAGTACTGGCAGGTGGAGGACGGCATGGACGCGCCCTTCCTCGAACTCGCCGCCCATTTGGACGTTCGCACCGGCACGCCGGTCACCGCCATCCGCGACGATACAGTCGGCATCGCGCTCGAAACCTCGACCGGCACACTCGTTTTCGATGGCGCGGTCGTCGCGATACCGGCGCCCCGGGCCGCTCACATCGTCGCCCCGGATTTGCAGCCCGGGTGGCTGGGCAATGTCGGCTATGCCGGGCAGTGCCGCCTCTACATGGCGCGCCCGGCAAGGATGGACACGCCCACGATCCACCGCCGCCCGCTCCCGATGACAACGATCGCGAGCGTGGAGATGCAGCCCGGAAGTGCGGGGGCATGGGGCAGTGCCCCGGCCGACCTCGATTGGCTGCTCGTGTGTGGCAACGAAGCCCACAACGACGAATTCCTTGCGATGGACGACGAGACGTTCACGCAGGCCCTCTGGTCGGCTGCGTGCGAGATCGCCCCGGAGATCTTCGAGCCAGCCGAGGCTACGGTGCAGCACCTGGTGCGGTGGGAGTATGCCGTGCCAACGCTGGCCCCGGGCCACTTCACGCAGATGGCGAACTACGAACGGCAGCCTCCGTTGGTGTTCGCGGGAGATTACACCGAGCAGGCCTGTGTTGAAGGCGCGGTACGGAGCGGTGAGCGTGCGGCCGCGGCCTTCGGGACCGCTTAGCGAACTGCTGACAGTACGGCCGCGAAATCTCCGCTGAGGAGTCCGGGAACATCGAGCCGAAGTCCCGGGAAGAGGTCACTTTCGACCATGCCCGCTTCGTCGGCTTCCCGCTCGGAATAGCGCCCGCTGGCGGAATCCAGGGTGAACCAGCGGAGCCGTCGCTCGTAGACCAGCCATACCAGGTACTCGGAAACGCCGCTGCGCTCGTAGAGCCGGAACTTGTCGTGGAGGTCGTAGGAGGCGCTCGTCGCGGCAATCTCCGCTACGAAGTCCGGCGGGCTCACCACGTAACCGGAGCGGAGTTCGAGCTGTGATTCCCTGGTCAACAAGGCGTCGGGCTGAACTTCGTTGTCGCCGGGGAGAATCACCGTCGCGTTGTCCGCAATTCGGAGGGCGGGATGTTTCGCGACGTAGGCACCGAGCCAGGCCATCAAAAGGGCATGCGGCTCGGCGTGGTCGAGGTGCACAGGCGAAGGCAAGTGAACCACCCCTTCAATGAGTTCAGCGCGCTTCAGTTCCGGCCACTGTTCGTAGCGCTCGTGGAACTCTTCACGCGAAAGCCTGTCCCCGTTTTCCAGTGGAAGCCTGTCCAGGGTCGTTGATGGGAAAGCCATGGAGCGAGTGTATCAGCCGCCTGCAATCGCGGGGATGATGGCCATGTGGGCGTCTTCGCCGACGTACTCGTGGAGGTAGAGAGTGACGACATCGCCGTCGAGGGCTATCGCCAGTTCCAGGCGAACACGGTTCTCCTCGGTGTCGACGACGCGCTCGTAGAAGCCGGGGCACTGTTCATCGGCGGCGCGCAGCACCTGTTCGAGCGTGCCCGGCGGTGTGGTTATCTCGCGTGTTCCGTTGCAGAGTTCGCGCAAGAGTGTGGGGACAGCGATTCGAGGCATACGGACTCAGAAAGTACGCAGCCTCTCCCCGCGTGGGAAGAGGCTGCGTGAACTGGAAGACGGAGCTCTTTAGGTGAGGTTGTTGAGTTCTTCGACAACACGCCGGGGCGAGATGGGAAGGTCATTGAATCGATGGCCCGTGGCATCGGCAACCGCGTTGGCGATGGCCGCCAGCGGCGGGACAATCGGCACTTCGCCGACGCCGCGCACCCCGTAGGGGTGACCCGGGTTCGGCACTTCCACGAGGACCGTGTCGATCATCGGGACGTCCAGCGCGGTGGGCATGCGGTAGTCCAACAGGCTGCTGTTCACCAGGCGGCCCTTGTCGTCGTAGATGTACTCCTCGTTGATGGCCCAACCGATGCCCTGGACAACGCCACCCTGGATCTGGCCTTCCACGTAGGAAGGATGGATCGCGGTGCCGACGTCCTGGACGGCGGTGTAGCGGAGGATGTCGATCTTGCCGGTGTCGGGGTCGACTTCGACGTCCACGATGTGCGTGCCGAATGCGCCACCGGCCCCGCGCGCGACGAGCGAAGCCTTGCCCTGCAGCGGGCCACCCGTGCGAGCCTGCTGCGCCGCCATCTCCTTGAAGGTCAGTTCCTTCGTGGAGTCGGTCTTGCAGATGAGCTTGCCATCGGCGTACTCAACATCGTCTTCGGAGCAGCCCCAGAGCTTGGCAGCGCGCTGGGACATCTGCTTGCGGATATCAAGGCCAGCTTCGTAGGCGGCCATGCCGGTTGCGAAGGTCACGCGGCTACCGCCGGTCACGTCGTTGTGGCCAATGGAATCGGTGTCAACGACGGCCGGGCGAACGTCGTCGTAGGGGATGCCGATGGTCTCGGCAAGCTGCATCGCGATGGACGCGCGGCTGCCGCCAATGTCGGTCGAACCCTCGATGAGGTTCACGGTGCCGTCCGGGTTCACGGAGGCGACCACCGACGACTGCATACCGCCGTTGAACCAGTAGCCGGATGCGACGCCGCGGCCGCGGTTTGGGCCCTCAATTGGCGAGTTCCAGTGCGGGCTGGCCATCGCCGCTTCCACGGTTTCTTCAGCGCCGATGCGCGGGAACTCGACTCCGTTCACCATTCGGGTGCCTTCGTGCGAGCTGTTGTTCCTGCGGAAGGTCAGCGGGTCGACGTTGTTGAGCTTGGCCAGTTCGTCGATGACGCTTTCGATAGCGAAGGCGGCCGCCGGTGCGCCCGGGGCGCGGTAGGCGGAAGTCTTCGGCTTGTTGTTCACGACGTCGAAGGCATCCACGCGGAAGTTCGGGATGTTGTAGGGCGAAAGCATGGTCATCGAACCGGCGCCCACTGGCGAACCGGGGAAGGCGCCAGCTTCGTAGGCCAGTTCGGTTTCGACGGCGATGAGCTTCCCGTCCTTGGTGGCGGCTTTGACCTTGATAGAGGTGCCGCTGGTGGGGCCGGTAGCCTTCAACACGTCTTCGCGCGACATGGTGATCTTGACCGGGTGGCCGCTCTTGCGGGAAAGGATGGCCGCAACGGGGTCGAGGTAGATCGGAATCTTGCCGCCGAAGCCGCCGCCGATTTCCATCGGCACAACCTTCACCCGCGAAACGGGAATGCGAAGGACTTCGGAGACCTGCGCACGGACAACGAATGCGCCCTGGGTGCTGGTGTAGACGACGACGTTGCCATCGCTGTTCCAGACCGCGGTGGACGACTGCGGTTCGATGTAGCCCTGGTGCACCATCTTCGTGGTGTACTCGCGCTCAATCACGTGGTCCGCTTCGGCGAAGGCGGCAGCGAGGTCGCCATCTTCGAAGCGGTTGTGGGAGGCGATGTTACTGGGCTTTTCGCTCTTCGTGCCGGCGATGGTCTTGGTGTAGCGGTCTTCGCTCAGGAGCGGTGAATCGTCACGCATGGCGTCGCGCACATCGAGCACCGGCGGGAGGACTTCGTATTCGACCTTGATCTTGGCCAGCGCTGCCTCGGCTTCGTGCTGGCTCTTCGCCGCGACTGCCGCGATAGCGTGGCCGTTGTAGAGCGCCTTGTCCGAAGCAAGGATGTTGGAGCTGAGTTCGCGCAGGTTCACCGCGCCTTCGCCAAGATCCTGGATCTTGTCATCGGCGATGGGGAAGTCGTTGTGGGTAGCAACGGCGAGCACGCCCGGGGCTTTCTCGGCCTCGCTTGTGTCGATGGAGAGGATGCGCGCGTGCGCATGCGGGCTGCGGAGAATCTTGCCGAAGACGAGGCCAGGGAGTTGGATGTCCGCGCCGTACTTGGCAGCGCCGGTTACCTTCTCGAGGCCGTCCGGCCGGATCGGGCGAGTGCCGATCACCTTGTAGCTTGGCTTTTCAACGGTTGTCATTTGGTGGGAGCCTCCTTCAGACGCTCTTCGGCGGAGAGTACCGCCTTCACTATCTTGTCATAGCCAGTGCAGCGGCAGAGGTTGCCCGCCAGCCAGTGACGGATGCGATCCTCGGATGCTGCGGGTTCGCGATCGAGCAGGGCCTTGGAAGCGATGATGAAGCCCGGTGTGCAGATTCCACACTGGAGCGCTGCTTCTTCGAGGAAGGTCTGTTGGAGCGGGTGAAGCTCACCCTGGCAGGCCACGCCCTCGATTGTGGTGACTTCGGCGCCGTCGGCTTCGACTGCAAACACACAGCACGAATTTACGAGGCGACCGTTGAACATCACGTTACAGGCGCCGCAGTTGCCGTTGCTGCAGCCTTCTTTGGTACCGGTGAGCTTCAGTTCGTCGCGGAGCACTTCAAGCAGCGTCTGGCGCGGTTCGCAGAGGAAGTCGACATCTTCGCCGTTGAGGCGGGTTTGTACATGGGATCGTTGCACGCTAGAGGTTCTCCTTGGCACGGGCGTAAGCGCCTTCGAGGGCGCGGATGGTCAGGACTTTCGAAAGGTGCTTGCGCTGGGCGATGCCGCCGCGCATGTCGTCGATGGGGGTGGCGGCTGCGGCCGCCGCTTCGCCAGCTACCTGGAACGCTTCCGCCGTAGGAGCCCTGCCAACGAGGGCGTCGGCTGCGGCCTGCACCAGCAACGGAGTTGGCGCGACCGCACCGATGGAGACACGCGCGGCTTCGATGGTGTTGCCATCGGCGCTGAGCTGGATGCGCGCGGCGGCGTTCGCTACCGCGATGTCCATTTCGTTGCGGGGGATGAAACGGTTGAAAAAGGCGCCACTGCGTGCCGGTTGCGGCGGAACGCGGAGGGCGACGAGAATCTCGCCGGACTCAAGTACGTTCTTGCCCGGGCCGGCGAAGAATTCTTCGACGGGGATTTCGCGCGAACCGTCGCGCTTGCCGGTGACCGCGACCGCCCCCAGCACGATGAGTGTGGGAACGCCATCGGCAGCCGGACTCGCGTTGCACACATTTCCGCCGAGACTGGCACGGCCCTGCACCTGGATGCCGCCGATGAGCGAAGCCGAGTCGATGAGCGCTGGGAGCTTTTCCTTCACGCCGGCGTCTTCGTAGATGTCGGCGCATGGCGCTGCCGCGCCGATGTTCAGCGACCCGTCCGGTTGCCAGCTAAGCGAGACAAGTTCCGGGATCATCTTGAGGTCGACCACCTGGTCGGCGTGACGGCGGCCCTCGCGCAATTGCACGATGAGGTCAGTTCCGCCCGCGAGCACAAAGCTCGATTTGCCGTTGCCGAGGCTTTCGTACGCCTCGGCAAGGGACTTCGGGCGTACGAATTCGATTGCTTCCATTCAGGCTCCTAGAATTTGGATCGGTCGCTCGGCTGCTTCGCGCTCGCTCTGATTCAGATCGGTCGCTCGGTCGCTTCGCGCTCGCTCCTGATTTCTTTGTGCGTCGCTCGATCAGTTCGCGCTCGCTCCGGGTGAGTTGTTCCGCCTTCGAGCGTTTCGCGGGTGGGGCGAAGACAACGAGACGGCGTTATAGAATGCGGCCTCCCGGGGGGACCGTTGGATGGCCCTTCTGGAGAAAGGGCTGATAGGCCCGATCATACGGAACACCATGAAGCTTGTCTCAACTCTCGTGACTCCGAAGTGCTGGGTTCGGCATAACGGTCTCCTTGTCCTGCCACTGCTGGCGCTTATGCTCCTTGCCGTCCTGGCTGCCCAGGCCACGGCGCGGCCTGTGCAAGCCCAGTCCGGTGGCTGGTACATCGAACGATTCGACATCACCTTTGAAGTGCTCGAAAACGGAGACATCCGGGCCGTCGAACTCATCGATGTGGACTTCATGACCCTCCCCAGCCGCGGAATCCTGCGCGATCTGCGGCGAAAGGGCGGGTGTCCTGATCCCGACCCGGTCGCTCCACCCCTCCACGAGTGCCCTTCGAACAGCGACCGGCAGTGGGAATACTCCATCCACAACGTGGAGTATCTCGACGGGCGCCAGGTTCCCTGGCGAATCGAAAGCACCGACGACTTTCACACCATTCGCATCGGCGACGCAGACATTTTCCTCGAAGGTAGGCAGTCGTATCGCATCGAGTACACGATCAGCGGCGCGCTCGACGCCTACCCGAACCACGACGAGTTCTACTGGGACGCCATCTCCGGGTGGGACGTTCCCATCCTTGAGGCGCGCGTCACCGTCGATCTGCCGTTCACGAACGATGCCCGCGCCGATTGTTTCCAGGGAGCCTTCGGATCGAGTCAGCGCTGCGACGTCGAGAACCTTGGCTCCTCGGTGGTATACACGTCGTCCGGACCGGTGCAGCCCCGCCACAACATGACGGTGCTCGCCGGGTGGGAACGTGGCCTCGTCGAGGTCGACCCGCCACTGCTGCAGAAACGCACCGAAATCTCAGACTTCTACGAATTCGACGCGGCTGAGTTCGGCGGCGCTGCGGCCACTGGCGTACTCGGCATTTTCGGCGTGTTCTTTGCATGGTCCCGGTGGGGACGTGACCGCCGCTACAAAACGGTGCACTACCTGACCAACGACACCACCGAGGAAAACCGCTCGCTCTTCTCGAAGGAAACGATAGTCGTGGAATACCTGCCGCCGGACAACCTAAAACCCGGCCAGGTGGGCCTCATCATCGATGAACGGGCGGACACGCTGGATGTGACCGCGACGATCATCGACCTCGCCGTGCACGGCTACCTGAAGATCACGGAGATCCCGAAGTCCGGGTGGTTCGGCAGCACGGACTGGGAGATGGAGAAACTGCGCAGTGACACTGATGCGCTTGAGCCATACGAACGGCGGCTGTTCAACGACCTCTTTGCGTCGGGGTCCACGGTCAAGCTTTCCTCACTGAAGGACACCTTTGCTTCGAAGCTGCGCAAGGTGAAGGAAATGCTCTACACCGACGCGAAGCGCAGGGAATGGTTCGACGGCAACCCCGAAACGATAAAGACCATCTGGTTTTTCATTGGCATTGGGGCGATCGTTGTCGGCGCCGCTGCCACTTTCGGGGCTGCACTGTTGCTCGGGCGCTTCCTCATCGGCGTTCCGTTGGTGTTCGCCGGCATCCTCCTGATGCTGCTCTCGCGGTCAATGTCACGGAGGACGCCCAAGGGCAGCGAGACGTTGCGGCGGGTGCTGGGGGTCAAGCTCTACATCGAAACGGCTGAGACGCACCGCCAGGAGTTCAACGAGCAGGAGAATATCTTCGCCCGCTACCTCCCGTACGCGATTGTTTTCGAATGCGTCGACAAGTGGGCGAAGGCGTTCGAGGACATGGGCCGGCTGGAGCAGAACGCGCAGAACAGCGTGGCTTCGTGGTACGTCGCCTCTTCCGCCTTCAACGTGAACAGCTTCAGCCAGTCGCTAGGGGGCCTTTCCAGCAGCATGTCGTCGACGATTGCGAGCACGCCGTCGAGTTCGGGCGGTTCCGGGTTCAGCGGCGGAAGCAGCGGTGGCGGTGGTGGTGGCGGCGGTGGGGGGCGCTGGTAGCTCTCGCGATCAACCTTCGACGGGTGCTTCCGCCGGCAACGCTGGGGCGTAGCTTGCACGCGCGAACGCGACTGCGATAACCCGGCCGGCGCCCGCGTCCTTCAACACCTTCGCGCATTCGTTCGCGGTCGCACCGGTGGTGACCACGTCGTCGACGAGGAGGACGGTTGCACCCTTCAGTCCCGGGCCTTCGTAGCGGAAGGCCCCGCGCACGTTTGAGCGCCGTTCGCCGTGGGAGAGCCCGAACTGGGCCCGGGTGTTGCGGTCGCGAAAGAGTTGAATTTCCGATGGGAGCCACCCGGCTCGCAACAACAGGAGTTCCGCCTGGTTGAAGCCGCGCGATCGCAGCCGTGAACGATGCAGCGGGATCGGTAGCGCCGTCGCCCCGGGATGAGCCGCCAACAAAGGGGCAACGCCTCGCGCCATCACGTCGGCAAGCGATTTCGTGTGGCGATACTTCAGACCCCGAACGGCGCGGCGGATGCTGCCTTCGTAGTCGAATGCGCCAACGGCTCCATCGAGCGCGTCCCAGGCGAAGCACCGTGGACAGTTGTCGGGACCCGGCCAGTGCGCCCAGCAGTTGGGGCAGCGGGCGGGGTTGGGCCGGAGCTTCAACGCCGCCTCGCATTCGCCGCAAAACGATGTCCCGAAGGCGCCGCAACCCACACATCGCTCCGGGAAGAGAACATCGATGGCGCGCGCGGCCAGCTTGCGCCCGCTTCGAGCAAGCGGCTGGAATTCGGGGATTCGCGGAATCATGCGCCCGCAGAATGCCTGATCTCTTACACTCTTGGAATGACCGTTACCGTTTTGCTCTTCGCCTCGGTGGCAGAAGCGATTGGCGCCCGGAAGGTGGAGGTTGAGCTTCGCCCGGGCGACCGTGTGCGTGACATCCGTGACCGGCTCGCCGATGCTCAGCCAGCGCTACAGCGATTCCTGCCGAACCTGCTTTACGCGCAGGACGAGGACTATGCCGAACTCAACGACGAGGTACGCGAAGGCGCGACCCTCGCGTTCATCCCGCCGGTTTCTGGAGGCCTTTGATGCTGTTTCGCGTGACCGAAGACGAGCTACGTACCGCCGAAGCGGTAGACGCGGTCGCGAACCCGGCGGCCGGCGCGATCAACGTCTTCCTTGGCGTTGTGCGCAACGAAAACAAAGGACGCGGCGTACAGTACCTGGAATACGAAGCCTACCCCGCGATGGCGGAAAAGCTGATGGCGGAGATCGCGGAGGAGGCCTGCGATCGCTTCGGGCTCCTGGATTGCGCAATCTTCCACCGCACCGGGCGGATGGAGATTGGCGAGACGAGCCTTATCGTCGCGATCAGCAGCGGTCACCGGGCCGAGTCCTTCGACGGCGGTCACTGGCTGGTGAATGAGATCAAGAAGCGCGTGCCGGTGTGGAAGAAGGAAGTCTGGGACGACGGCGAGGAGTGGATCGAAGGGCCGGAATCGCTGGGAATGCTCCAGGCTCCCGGCGGGAGCGGAGGCCAGTGACCAGTCACCCCCATTCCTTCAGCCGCTATTGCATGCACTGTGGGCAACGGCTCACGACGGCCATCCCGGAAGGCGACACCAAGCGCCGCTTCGTCTGCCTGGACTGCGGCTTCGTGCACTACATCAACCCCCGGCCGGTCGCGGGAGCCATCCCGGAACGCGAGGATGGCCGCCTGCTGCTGGTGCGGCGCGCGATCGAGCCTCGCGTGGGCAGCTGGGTGTTCCCGGGCGGCTTCATGGATGTGGAGGAAACGGCCGAGGAAGCCGCCATCCGCGAGACGATGGAGGAGGCGAACCTCTCGGTGGGCCAATTGAGCCTACTGGGTGTGTACACGCGTTCCGGGCCGGGCGTGGTGGTGGTCGTCTATGAAGCGCGTGCGCTCAGCGAAGCCAGCGCCGGTGACGAAACGAGCGAGGTGCGCTGGTTCGAACCGCACGAAATCCCGTGGGAAGAGCTTGCCTTCGACACGACCCAGTGGGCCATGCGGGACTGGGCGCGTCGGCGCGGACTGCCGCACCCGGAGGTTTAGCTCTTCGGACGGTGCGGTCCGCGACCATACCGCTGGGCGGCGCTCGGACGAGACGCGGCAGGAGATCCATCAGGTCGGGCAAAGTGCGACGC
>CAZDZP010000058.1:0-12132 GCA_964509855.1 uncultured Anaerolineaceae bacterium
TCTTGTTCGCGGGGAAGGTGTGGGTGCAAATGGGCACGCCCGTCTCTCGGTGGGCGCGTGCGGAGGCGCGCAACACGCGTTCGTTGATCGGGATCATCTCGGGTTCGGTGGCGCATTTGATAACGTTGGCGCGAATGCCCGTCGAGCTGATGCCGACCGTGATGTCCTGGACGAAGAGGTCCGTCATCTCCTTGTCCAGTCGGCCCATGAAGTAGAAGGGGTGCGAGTAGTACAGCCCGGTCGGCACGATGATCTGCATGCCCGACTTCTCGGCCGCCTCCTTGATGAACACGGGGTCGCGGCCGAGGTCGATGGGCGTAAGGTCGACCATCGTCGTGACGCCAGCTTCGCGAGCTGCGGTGAGCTTCTGCACGGAGCGCGCCATCATGGCTTCTCGGTTCCACTTTTCCGGGTACTGCATGGCGATCGCGGGCCAGCGGACCGTGACGTGTTCGTGCATGAGCGTGAAGCCCATGTCAGCGGTATCCAGTGGGCCGGTGGCAGTCTGAATGGTGGCCATGCAATCCTCCTCGTGCGCGCTGGCGGACACGATAACGGGCAGAACGAAAGCCGTCAGCTAAGGACTTTCAGGCAGGGAGAACGATGTCCACGCGCGTCCCGGCGCCAGGTGCGCTTTCCAGCGTCAGCGTGCCTCCGAGCTTTTCGGCGCGTTCTTTCATCGACTTCAGTCCCATGTGGCCCGGGAACTCACCGTGTGTGTCGAAGCCAATACCGTCGTCGGCGACGATCAGGGAGATGTTCCCGTTGGCCCGTTCGAGGTTGAGGTGCAGCGTCGTGGCGCGCGCGTGCTTTACCGCATTCGTCATCGCCTCCTGCGCGACGCGGTAGAGTGCTTCTTTCACGTCCAGGCTAACTTCGGGTTCGCCGATGAGGTGCGCCTCAACCTGTAGCTGGTGGCGGGCACGCGTCGCGGCCACCTGCCGTTCGATGGCCGCGATGAGCCCGTCGGTGGCAATCGAGTCAGGGCGTAGTTCGAAGATGAGCGCCCGCAGTTCGGCAAGGCCCGCCTCGGAGAGAGAGATGATGTAGTCCAACGGCTGGCGGGCCTGTTGCGGGTCGCGGTCGAGCAGCGTGACAGCGGTCTTCGCCCCAAGACCGATGCCGAAAAGGGCCTGTGACACGGAGTCGTGTAGGTCGCGAGCGATGCGTTGGCGCTCCTCGAGCGAGGCGGCCTGCTGAGCCTGTTCGTAGAGCCGCGCGTTCTGGATGGCGACGCTCGCGCGCTGGGAAAGGGCCGTGCCCAGCCGCTTCTCCTCCTCCGTGAAAACGTGGGGATGGAGGTATGCGACAAAGAAGCTCCCGAAGACTTCGTTGCCGATCTTTATGGGCACGTGCATGAAGGAACGAACCCCTTCGCGGAGAGGAATGCCCCGATTCACTACCGGGCCGACGGAGGCGTCCTCGACAGCCACCACTTCGCCGGTGTGGACCGCTTCAGACATAGTGCCGCCGGCGCGGAGCGAGAGGCTGCGGACCTGCTCGGCAGCCTCTTCGCTGAATCCGCGCATGGCCTGCAAGTCAAAAAGTCCCGTCCGGGATTCCCAGCGGAAGAGGGCGCTCCGGTCGGCGTTGAGCACCTCCACTGCCACGTCCACCAACGCATCGAAAACATGTTGCAGGTCTAGCGAACGGTGGAGCGCTTCGTCAGCACGGTAGAGGGCGGCCATTTCCGAAGCGTTCTGCTCCACGTCGCTGAAGAGCCGTGCGTTTTCGACGGCGACGGACGCCTGGGCCGCGATTGCGCTCAGCACGGCAATGTCTTCGTTGCCGGGCATCACTTCCGGTTCGTAGTAGGTCGTGAGCGCGCCGAGGGTTCGGCCACGGTGCTTCAAGGGAACAACGGCGGCGTTGTCCCAAGTGATGTCTTGCACCAGTGGCGCGACCAGGCTGAATGCGGAGTGGGTGAGGAACCACTGCTTGAGGTTGGAGTGAATCTGTGGCACCCCGGTTCGCATCACTTCGAAGGGGGCGGAATGCGCGCCGGCTTCGACGGAGCGCACATAGGCCTCGTCGAACCCCGGCGGCATCCCGTGCACGCCGCTCATCGAGTAGTTGCCCTCCGGCTCGATAAGGCTGAGAGTGCAGCCCACGGCGTCGGTCGTGTCAACGATCCCGCGCGCAATGTCGTTCAGCGTTTCCTGCAGCGTTTGGTCAAAAGCAACAGCAGAGGCAACGGTCGCGAGCGCCCGCGTTTCCCGCTCTCGTTTCGTCGTCTCGGTGAACAGGCGCGCGTTTTCCACGGCGAAGGAGGCCTGGTTGGCGATCGCTGATAGCAACGCGAGATCGTCTTGCGTTGGCACAACCGAGGGCGCATAGAACGTGCTCATGGTGCCAATCACGCGGCCGCGATAGAAAAGCGGCACAAGGGCGGCGTTGTCATAGTTAGAGCCTTCGAGCAGCAGGGCCACCCCCGCGGTTCGCGGATCGAGGCGCGCATTGTTTTGCAGCCCACTGATGACCAATCCCCGGCCACTTCGCACGACCGCATGCGCGGGAGACGGCGCTCCCGCGTTCACGGCGCCCTCCATCTCGGACTGGAAGCGTTCTGGCAGCCCCCAGTTGCCACCCTGCGCATACGAGCCGTCCGGCCCAATCAACGTGAGCGAACATCCCCCAGCCGATGTGGTATCCACCACCGCCCTGGCGATGGAGCGCAGCGTCGCCTCGAAGGGTTCGTCCAGTGCCAGCGCCGAAGAAACGCTCGCGAGCGCCCGGTTTTCGCGTTCCCGTTCCAGCGTTTCGGAAAACAGCCGGGCATTTTCGAAGGCGACGGCCATCTGGTAGGCAACGCCCTGGGCCAGCCGGCGGTGGCGCTGGTCGAAACGGGCTGGCTTGTCGGCGGCGAGCATGATTGCGCCAATCACCCGGCCTGTCACCACGAGCGGCACACCAAGGAAACTCCGGATCGGTTCGGCAATCCGGTCCATCCCATGGATGCGAATCGCCTCGCGCCACATCGCCGGGTAGCGGCCCTCGGCAAGCACGTCGTCGATGACGAGTACCTGGCCTTCCATCAGGTGTTCGAACAGTTCTCCGGCCACCGAAAGCTCGGACTCCTGCAGCGTCGCCGAACTCTGGCCCTGGCGGCGCTGGTACATCAGCACCTTTCCATCGTCCACCAGGTACACGCCTTCGCCTTCATGCGGGGCGATGAGGCTGAGCTGATCCAAGGCGATATCCACCAGCGGCTCCAGCTCCAGCGTGGACGAAAGGCGGTCGGCCGCGGTGAGAATGACCTCAAGGTCACGAGCACGCTGCTCGGACTGCGAATACAGGGCGGCATTGGTGAGCAGAATCGATAGCTGCCCGGCCATCGCTTTCAAGAAGTCGAGCTCCTCGGGCGTAGCTTCGCGGCCATGCTGGGCGTACACATTGATGGAGCCGCCGAGTCTGCCGTTGATCTCAATCGGTACTATCACAGCCTGGCCGAACTCCGTTTCATCCAGCGCCGGATGGATGGACGCGAAACGGGCGTCGTTCCGCATCGTCCCCCAGGCGTCCCGGATGACCACAGGCTCCATATCGAGCATCTGGCTGAGATCGACCAGCGACGCGCCACGCTGCCAGGATTCCACCATCCCGGGGATATACCCCGCTGGCAGACCGGATTGTCCGGCCGTGCGGAAGAATGGCTGACGCTCGTCGCCAACGATGATGGAACAGCCGACGAATCCAATTGCATCGACCGTGTCCGCGGCGATGCGTTCGAGCATGGTCTGGACGCTGACACCCAGCTCACCCGCCCTTGCGATTCGCGCGAGCGCGGTGTTCTGGCGCACTCGCCGTTGCGCCTCTTCGAAGAGCCGCGCGTTGTCGATGGCAATCGCAGCGAAGTTCGCGAACGCGGAAACCAGGTCCGCGTCTTTCTCCTGGAAGTAGTCGGCTTCGTTTCGCGACACGCTCAGCACGCCGACGATGCGGTCCCGCGAGCGCATGGGAATCGCCATCCACGAGCGCACATAGCCGATTTGGCTCTTGAGTCGTGCGCCCACGGCCTGCACAAGCGCTTGCGCCTCGGGGGTGCCACCGTCGATGTCGCCAACGATCACGTTTTCGCCGGCGATGAGACGATCCCAGATCAATCCCCAGCGCGAGGCGTTCATCCGAAGGCCGATAATCTGGTCCTCGCGTTCACCCAGGCCCCGCGAATCGAGGAACACCATCTCGTCATCTTCGATGACGACGGCGGCAGCGCCATCGTAGGCGATCACCGAATGCAGCTGATTCAGGAGCACCGACATGAGCGGACCGAGTTCGATGCGGGAGGCGATGTTCCGGGAGGCACGCACCAGCGTCGAAAGCTCCCGCGTGCGCTCCTCAACCCGCTGCTCCAGCAACCGTCGAGCGTTCACGCGTTCCGTTATGTCTCGACCTACCCAGACAACACGGTCTTCGCCCATCGGAGAGACGGCACCGAGGAACCAATCGTCCGAACTGGGCAGGCGATATTCGATCGTCTGCGTCTCCTGCTGGTCAAGCGCGCGGCGGATGCAGTCGACAAACTGTTCGCCTTGCTCGGGTGGGAAGAACTCTCGAATGTTGTGGCCAATCAGTTCCTCGACGGGGCGCTGCAACAGTTCCGGGTGGACTGGAGCGACGCGGATATAGGTACCTTCCGCGTCCAGTACCACAACAACGTCCGACATCGCCCCAAAGAGCGCATTCAGCTCCTGTTGGGCCAGCTCGCGTTCCATGGTCTCGCGTCGAAGTTCGACATCGCGCGAAGCGAGCATCCCCGTCATGTCGTTGAATGCGCTGGCGAGTTGCCCGAGCTCATCGCGCCGGCGAACGGGGATAGAAACGGCAAGGTCGCCTTCGCCCACGGCGCGGGTTGCCTCCACAAGCGCACCGATTGGCCGGAGGATGAAACGCCTGTTCAGCCACCAGACCACACCGAGGGCGACGATAAAGAGGCCAATCGATGTGAAGCCGATGAACCACAGCGTTCGCTGACCATCGGTGCTGATTGCCGCGGATACGCGCTCAACTCCCGCTTCGCGGGCCACATCCTCCACCGGCGCCACCAGCGCGAGCGACCCGCCGAGCGAAAGCAGCGGCGAGTAGCCAACCACCACTTCCTGACCGTCGATGGTGAGGCGTTCCGTACCGGATTGTCCGGCCCGCATGGCGGCGATGAGGCGGCCAAGGGCAAGGTTGGCCGGGTCTTGCAGCGCGGCATCGATACGTGCGCTGGATTGGCTCGGCAACAAGTCCCCCCCGGGTTGGAGGACGAAGGCGAAGCCGTTTTCCGATGGCCTGGTGGAATCGACGCCGAACACGAGCTGAGAGAGTGCGATTTCGGCGCCCACGATGCCAACGAAACGGTCGCCGGCCCACACCGGCGTGGCGACGGAAATCAGCTGGCCGCGCCCAGCCGGGTCGTCATAGACGGGCGACCAGACGGTTCGGCGGATTCCGTTGGCGTTCGGCCCGGCGAGCTCCATCACCAGTTCGTTAGAAAACTCCGTCGACGGATCCAGCTCGTCGTGCAGGCCGATGGGCGGGTAGTGGCGTGTCAGCCCGCTCGCGCCAATGTAGAACGCCGAGATGAGCACCGGCGTGTTTTCGAGCTCGGCGGGAATGAGCAGATCCAGCGCGGCCGACTGCTCGATGTCCCGCGCGACTACGTTGGAAGGCTCCCGCGAGGAGGACAGCCACAGGTCCGATAGCCGGTCGGGGTCGTCGTTGTACCAGGCGCCGGATTCGTGCTGAACGAGCGTCTCTTCAACGCCGTTGGTGCTGACGCGAGACGAACTTGACCGGGCCATGAGACTTGCGCCGGCCCGGGACACCTGCTCGATGGGAACAAAGCTGAGGTCGGAGGACTGGGCGGCGAAATTCGCGAACACGCCGAGCGTGCTTTCGCCATAGTCCTCAATGCCCTGGCGCGCTGCCTGGTTCGCGTTCTTCTCGGAGTTGCGGTAGCCCGCGAACACGACAAGGCCACACAGGACTCCGAGCCCGGCAAGGAAGGCGAACAGGAAAAGGTTGAGCCTGGCACCAAGACTCGAAGGCATCAGTGGCACTGCTTATCAGGCGATTTCGGAGGGAATGGCAACGAGACCGATGCGCGCCGCGTGCAGGGCCGCCTGCGTGCGGCTTTGAACGCCAAGTTTGCTCAGAATATTGCTGACGTGGGTCTTGACGGTCTGCTCGCCGATTTGCAGTGAGCGAGCGATCTGCTTGTTCGCCTGGCCCTGGGCGAGGAGCCGCAAAACGTCCGTTTCCCGGTCGGTGAGCGGTTCAGGGCTGGCCGGCGCCTGCACTTCGCGCACGAGCCGGGCCGCGGCCTGGGGCGAGAGCTGCACCTGGCCTTCGGCAGCCGCCTTGATGGAGCGGCAGAGCTCGTCGGCCTGCGTATCCTTGAGCAGATAGCCGATCGCGCCCGCCTTTACGGCGCCGACGACGGAGCCGTCGTCCAGCACACTCGTGAGCGCAATGACTTCGGTTTCAGGCAATTCGGTGCGCAGCCGCGTGATGGCAGTGATGCCGTCCATGACCGGCATCAGGAGGTCCATCAGCACAACGTCCGGCTTCAGTTCGTGTGCTTTCTTAATGGCTTCGAGGCCGTTTTCCGCCTCGCCGATGATCTCCAGGTCCGGGTCCAGAGTAAGAAACATGCGAAGGCCCTGCCGGACCACGCTGTGATCGTCCGCAAGCAAGATTCGGATTGTCATGTCGGCTCCCCCTGAGCGAGTGCAACTGTACCACGCAGGCGAATAATTCCTCACGCAGAACGCAGCTTGGACCGCCGGCTGCACAAAGGCGTCACCCGAACGGGGGAATCGCCAGCCGTCCTTCTTTCGTGTTCATAAACCGGGGGATGTGGCGGGATGGTGTGCCTCACGCCTATCATCCGCCCCATTCAACTATCCGCAGTGGACGGAGGGACAGCCAATGCCAGCTCTTGAAGGAATGCGCGTCCTCGACATGACCCAGTACGAAGCCGGCACCTCGTGCACGCAACTGCTGGCGTGGCTCGGGGCCGATGTCGTGAAGGTAGAACCGCCCGGCCGGGGCGACCCCGGGCGCGGCGTCGCTCCCGGCGATGTCGTTTCGCAGTACTTTCTGAACTACAACAGCAACAAGCGCAGCATCACCATCGACCTTATGTCGCCCGAGGGCCGCGACCTCATCCTCGACATGGTTCCGCACTACGATGTGTTTGTGGAAAACTACGGGCCCGGCGTCATCGAAAAGATGAACATCGGCTACGACGTGATGTGCGAACGCAATCCGGGAATCATCTACGGGCGCATCAAGGGCTACGGGCTCAGCGGCCCCTACAGCCACTACAAGTGCTATGACTGGGTGGCGCAGGCCGCCGCGGGCACCTTTTCAGTGACAGGACCGGCCGACGGGCCACCCACCAGCCCCAGCCCCACCATCGGTGACTCCGGGACCGGGATGCAGATGGCACTCGCCATCACCGCCGCCTTCGTCCAGAAGCAACGCACGGGCGAGGGACAGTTCATCGAAATCGCCATGCAGGAAGCAGTCACGTTGTTCATGCGAACCGTGGGGGCGCGCCAATGGGGCCGGGAAGAAACGCCACGCACCGGCAACCGCCGTGGAATGCCGACGGACGTGTATCCCTGCAAGGGCGGTGGCCCAAATGACTACGCCTTCATCATGTGCGTAACCACGCGCATGTGGGACACGCTCTGCGCGGCGATTGGAAAGCCGGAACTCGCGGATGACCCGCGCTTCGAAACCGGGCTCGTCCGCCAGGAAAACGGGGACATTCTCTGGGAAGAAATCGCCGAGTGGACCCGCCAGTACGACAAGCACGAGGTGATGCGCATCCTTGGCGACGCGGGCGTGCCCTGTAGTGCCACCATGTCCACGCTCGACCTGTTCCACGACCCGAATCTCACCGCTCGCGGCTTCATCCAGGAAGTGGAACACGAAGAGGCCGGGACGCGGATCCTGATGGGGAATCCCATGCGCATGTCGAAATCGACGGTTCCGCTCAAGGCGGCGCCGCTCCTTGGAGGCAGCACGACCGAAGTGCTCGCCGCCGACCTCGGCCTCGACGGGGCCGCCATTGACGCTCTCCGTACGAAAGGAATCGTTGGATGACAGCACCAGCAACAACCGTGAACGCACGCATTACCGACCTCATCAACAAGCAGGTGGAAGAGGGACGCCAGATCGGCGTGCAGGTGACCGCCTATCACGACGGCGAAGTCGTCGTGGACACCGTGGCCGGGACGATGGGGCCGGACGATACGAGGCCAATGCAGAAGGACACTCTCGTCCTCGCCTATTCGCTGACGAAGGGCATCGCCGGGACGCTTGTCCACATGCTCGCCGACCGGGGGGTGATTGAGTACGACGCGCCCGTGGCGAAGTACTGGCCCGCCTTCGGGCAGCACGGCAAAGACAAGCTCACGGTCGCGCAGGCCCTCACCCACCAGGCTGGCCTGCACCGCATGCCCGAACCCTTCAAAGTCGAAGACTTGACCGATTGGGACGCTGGCATCAAGCGAATGGAGGAGGGCATCCCCGTCTACGAACCCGGCACAGCCACGGGCTACCACGCGGTCACACATGCCTGGATTGTTGGTGGCATCGTGCAGGGCGCCACCGGTACACACATCAAGGACCTCATCGAAAGCGAAATCGCGAAGCCACTCGGCGTCAGCGGCGAAATGTACGTTGGCATCCCCGGTGGCGTTGAGGAGCGCCTCGCAACGCTGGAGATCGCGACCATCGGCGACAACCTTCCAATCCCGGAGGACGCCGAGATGTTCAAGGCGATGCCAAAGCAGCAGTGGCAACACTTCAACTCCATGGAAGTGCGCAAGGCGTGCCTGCCTTCGGGAAACGGGCACTTCACCGCGAGAGCTGTGGCGAAGATGTACGCGGCACTCGCTGGCGATGGTTCGATCGACGGGGTGCGACTTGTTTCGCCTGAGCGCATTCAGCACATGAACAGGCTCATCACCGACGGCGTCGACGTCGTCATCGGCGTACCGATGCGCAAGGCCATCGGCTTCTTCCTCGGCGGCGAGACCGCTGGAATACACGGTCCGATTGGGTCGCGGGAAACCGCCTTCGGCCACCCGGGTGCTGGCGGCCCGGTTGGCTTCGCCGACCCCGAAGCGAAGCTGTCGGTGGGCGTCATATCGAACAAGATGACTTACCCGGGTCCCGGCGAGGGCGTGACGCTCGAAATCTGCGATGCCATCCGCAGCGAACTGGGCGTCGGCTAGGCGCTTCCGCCCCGCCGCAGCTGCGCCAACAGTACGACGGCGGCCGCAACGAGCGCGCCGCCCGCGGCAAGCACGGGCATCGTTCCCGAGGGACGTTCGCCCGCGGGTCTCGGTTGCTCGCGTCCGGCAGGAACCAACGCGATGGAACCCGCACCCGGGGATTGCTCGACAACGGAACCGGTAATCGGCCGTTCGCCCGGCAAAAGCCCGGCCAGCCCCACCTTGCCAAGAATTGGCCGCACCTTTTCCACGAGGTGTTCGGCCTGCGACTCTCCCGGTTCGAGCGGCCACTCCGCCTTCACTTCGGCATTCGCCTTCGATATCTGTGCACCAAGCAGCATGACCTGGGAGCTGAGATAGATGAACATCAGCAAGATGATGACGAAGCCGAGCGTTCCATAGGTAGCGTCGAAGTTGCCGAACGCACTGACGTACTGGGTGAACGCGACTTTCAGGGTTTCGAACAGCAGCATCGCCACAAGCGCACCGGGAAGCGCCTCTTTGAACGTCACGTTGCGCGCCGGGACGATGGAATAGAGCAGCACAAAGACCGTGAGGGAAATCAAAGGCGGCAGTAGGAAGTAGACAAGGGTTAGCAGGCGTGCAACGAGCGTCGCGGCTTCGGCCCCCACTAGGTCTTCGCTGAAACGCGCCGCGAGCGAGATCGCGAAACTCGCACCGATGGACAGAGTGACAAGCAAGCCAAACGTCGCGACCAGTCCGATGTCCACGAGCTTTCCCATGATAAAGTTCCTGGTCTTTTCCGCCCGGAACACGCCGTTGAGCGCGGTGCGTATCGCGGTGAACAGCGCACTCCCCGAGTACAGGAGGCCGAGGAGGCCGAAAATTCCGAGGGCTCCCCGGGCGCTCGCGATGGATTCGATGGTGCCTTCCAGGTCATCGCGGCCCGATTCGGCGTCGAGCGGGAGCTCGTTGAGGAGCCGGTCGACCAACTCGCGCTGGTCTTCGGGGTCGGTGACGAAGAACCCGAAGACGCCGAGGGCAAGCAGCAGCAGTGGAAAAATCGACAGCAGCGCGAAGTAGGTGATCCCGGCAGCGGCAATGTTGGAATGATCGCCGATGAATCCCTTTACGGCACGAATCCCGGTTTCGGTGGCACGTCGCATCCCTCTACCTTAATCCAAGGGCTGGCCGGGGGCAGGTCCGGTCGCTCAGGCCGGCGGGCCCATACCGGTCACGCCCGCAGCTTCGAGCCGCCGGTAGGTCTCTTCGTCCATCCCGAGCAGCTCACGAAACACCTCAAGGCCGTGTTCCCCATGCAGGGGCGCGGCCTTGGGCGTTGGCGCCGCCGAACGAGAGAAGTGGAAGGGGTGGGTGATCTGCTGAAACGCCCCAACCTCCGCGTGCGCCAGCTCCGACACCACACCACGGTCGTGGTTGCGCGATTCGTCCGCGATTTCGAACGCGTTGAGCACCGGCGCAGCGATAACGCCCGCACTGGCAAGCTTCGCGACCAGCTCGTCGCGGTCTCGCAAGGCGATAGCAGCCGAGAGAAGCGTGTCGAGGGACACCTCGTTCGCCTTGCGGACGGCGTTCGTGCGAAAACGGTGGTCGTCGCGCCATTCGGGATGGCCGAGTTCTCCGCAGAGCAACTGCCACTGCGCATCCGTTTCGCATGCGACGGCGGCCCACCGGTCTTCACCCGCGCAGCGAAAGATGCCGTGGGGCGCAAAGGTGGAATGGCGATTGCCCGTCCGCCGCCGTTGCTTGCCAGTGCGCAGGTACTCCAGCGCAGCATCACCCGCGACGGAGAGATTCGATTCCTGCATCGAGATATCGATAAACTGGCCTTCGCCGCTGGACTCGCGGTGAAGCAGCGCCGCGATGATTGACGCCGCGCCGTACATCCCGGCGACCGCGTCGGGGAACATCTGACCGGAGTTTAGCGGCGGCCCACCCTCGTAACCAAGCAGCGCCGACATCCCGGCTGTCGGCTCGATCGTGCCGCCGATGCCGGGGATGTTCGCCCAGGGTCCGTCGTGGCCATAGGCGGAAAGGCTGCACAGGACGACCTGCGGGTTGATCCGCCGCAGCTCCTCGTAGCTCAAACCGAGGTTGCCCATGACTCGCGGCGAAAAGTTTTCGGCGACGAAGTCGGCATGGGGCAGGAGTTCGAGGAAGACTTGCTTCCCTTCCTCCGTCTGCAAGTCGAGTGTGATGCAGCGCTTGTTCAGGTTCACGGAGTTGTAGAGGAAGTTGCAGTTCCACGGGTGTTTCGCCGTTGGTACGTCTTTGACGCGGTCTGCGAGCGGAGCATCGAGCGCGCCCCGCCAGGAGTCCAGCCGCTTTCGCACTTCCACCTGGATGACGTCGGCCCCAAGCAGCGCGAGCATCTCCGCGCACAGGGTCCCCGCCCACGCCTGCGTGAGCACGATGCCGCGAAGGCCGGCAAGCGGCGGTTTCCCCGTGGGGGGAGTTGTTGCGGGAGCTTCGCGCCTCGGCTGCAGCTCGATGCTTTGGACCGACCGCGCGGGCGTCGCTAGCTCCCAAGGTGTGGCCGAAAACCTCGCCGGCGCACCAGCGAAGAGCTTCCCGGTGGTCGCCTCTCCGCCTTCCCAGAAGCCTCGCTCCCGCAAGTGCTCGTTCTCGAACAGCTCCTCCATCGTCAGCACCGGCCCGGCCACGACCCGGCGCACCGCCAGCTCTTCAAACAGTTCGGCCTTGGTCCACTTCGCCATCCGTTCCTGGACGCGGCCGACATACTCATCCTTGTGGGCTGCGCGGTACCAGCTCGCTTCCCAGCGAGGATCCTCGGCGAGGTCAGGGAGTCCCAGCAGGTTCATAGCGTCGCGCCAGAAGTGCGCCCGGCTGATGGTGAGTGCGAAATGGCCGTCCTTCACCGGGACTGGGCCTGTGAGCAGATCTGAAGTCG
>CAZDZP010000059.1:0-11901 GCA_964509855.1 uncultured Anaerolineaceae bacterium
ACAATCGATAGGAAGTAGGGCTAGCGTCTATGAACGTCTTCGACACCAGGGACATTCGCAACGTCGTCGTCATGGGTCACGGGAGCGTCGGCAAGACCTCGATCGTCGAGGCGGCGCTGTACGTGACAGGCGCAATCGGACGAATGGGACGCGTGGACGACGCCAACACCGTGAGCGACTACGACGATGACGAGCACAAACGAAAGTTCAGCATCAACCTTTCGATTGCACCGGTGGAACGCGATGGCCGAAAGATCAACTTGATCGACACACCCGGGTACGCCGACTTCGTCTCGGAGATGATTTCCGGCGCCCGCGCTGCGGATATGGCACTCATCGTGGTCGACGCGCTGGCTGGCATCGAAGTGGGCACCGAACGGGCGTGGAACATCGCCGAGCGAGCCGGACTTCCCACGATGTTCGTGATCAACCGCATGGACCGCGAAAACGCCGACTTCCATACAGTGCTGCAGGCACTCCAGGAACGTTGGGGGACGAAGGTAGCGCCGCTCCAACTGCCCGTGGGTGCGGCAGACACCTTCAACGGTGTCATCGACTTGCTGCACATGACTTCCTACGTGACGAGCGAAGGCACTGAAGAACCGATACCGGCGGAGTTCATCGAGCAAGCACGGGAACTGCGAGGAAAGCTCATCGAGGCCATCGTCGAAACCGACGAGAACCTGATGAACAAGTTCTTTGCGGACGAGGAGCTCAGCGAGGAGGAGCTCCGGCAGGTACTCCACCTGGGGCTGGACCACGGTCTGATCATCCCCGTCGTTTGCACGTCGGCGGCCAAGACGATGGGCGTCCGGCAGTTGCTTCGCAATATCGCCTTCAGCGCGCCCTCTCCCCAGGATCGCGACCCCTTCACAGCTGGCGAGGAGCTCATCGAAGCCGACCCGGAAGGCTCGGTTGTCGTCCAGGCGTTCAAAACATCGGCCGACCCTTTCGTTGGAAAACTAACCTACCTGCGCGTCGTGCGAGGCACACTCAAATCCGATTCGCACGTGTGGAACGTCAACCAGGATGTGGACGAGCGCATCGGCACGCTGTACGTACCGTGCGGGAAAGACCAGCAGGCCGTCCCGGAGCTTCGCGCCGGCGACATTGGCGTGGTTTCGAAACTGGCGGCCACCCACACCGGAGACACCCTTTCCGACCCGCAGAACCAGGTCACCCTCGAAGGCATCCTTTTCCCAAATCCCGTCTACACAATGGCGGTGCACCCTGCGTCCAAAGCGTCCGTCGACAAGCTGGGGCCAAGCCTTCAGCGCATCGCGGAGGAAGACCCGGGCCTCCACCTTGTCCGCGACGCGGCAACAGGAGAAACGCTGATCGCCGGTATGGGTGAAGCGCACCTCGATGTCGCGGTCGAACGCCTGAACCGCAAGTTCCACGTGGAAGTAGAACTGAGCCTGCCGCGTGTGCCCTACCTCGGTACGGTGTCCAGGTCCGCAAACGCCGACTTCACCCACAAGAAGCAAACAGGAGGGCACGGCCAATACGCCCGCGTCGCAATCGAAGTGAAACCACTGCCGCGCGGTTCGGGACTGAAGTTCAGCCAGCGTGTCGTCGGCGGAGCCGTGCCCAAGGAGTTCATTCCCGCGGTGGAAAAGGGCGTGGTAGAAGCGGCGCACGACGGGATTATTCCCGGGTGCGAACTCACTGACTGCGAAATCGTGCTCTACGACGGCAAGCATCACCCGGTTGATTCGAACGAAATGTCGTTCAAGCTGGCCGCTGCCCAGGCGCTCAGGGAAGCTGTTCAGCAAGCCGAGTGCACGCTGTTGGAGCCAGTCGTAACCATTAAGGTGACTGCGCCTGAGGACTTCGCTGGCGATGTTGTGAGTGACCTGAACACGAAGCGCGCCCGCATCCACGGCATCATCCCGAACGGGAGCTTCAGCACGATCGAAGCAGAGGTTCCGCAGGCCGAAGTGCAGCGCTACGCGAGCGACCTTCGTTCACTGACGCAGGGACGGGGTGGCTTCGAACTCGAATTCGACCACTACGGTGAGGTGCCGCCGCACATTGCACAGAACGTTCTGGAGGGGTTCCGAAAAGCCTTCGAGGCGGCGCATTCGCACTAGGCGAGAGGGTCGTCCCAGTACACGGGGACTCGAAGTAAACGGTGCCCACCGGGCAGCCGCCACGATCGCACGCGCCCTACCCGCGCGCCCTCAACATCTGCATCAATGGTGAGCTGACGCTGCACCGTCCGGCCCCAGGCGGGCGCGAGCTTTGTTGTGAGCGCAATCAGCCCCACGGCCACCGGGAAGTTCCCGAAAGGCTGGCGGCCGATGGTAACAAGTGCCGCGACCGCCCCGGCGAAGCCCGTAACGAGCATCGTCGAACCACAGTCATCCGTGATCGCCAGGCCGTGCTCGCCGAAGCGCAGCCGGTCGAGGGCCTGCCGTGACGCCTGCTCCAACTCGGCACGTTCGATGGGCGCGATGAAGGTGAAGCCGCCCGGGTCGCTCAGCGCGGCGAGCGTTGTGCGCCGGCCACGTAGCTCGGACAGCGCGGCAACAGTGGCGTGCTCCAGCGCGTGGTGCCGCTTCATTCGATTCGCAAGCGTTGTGGGATGGTTCATGGTGCGGATGATAGCGCGGGCGCCACGGACCGGTAGAACGGCTCTGGCGTCGGAGTTTCACCGGGCGCCGGCGGCGTGGGTGTCGGGGTCGGCGTCGGTGGCACGTAGTTGTTCGTGCCGACAACCGTGACAACAAACGGCGCACCGCCACCTACCAGCGGCTCAAATGAAATCGTCGCCGTTACAGGCCCGGCGGGCATGCCATCGGGCCGAAGGCTCACGATGACCCTGGCCTGGTGACCCATCGTCGTCCCGCCACCGCCGCCGAGGACAACTTCGACATTGCTGCCAACGGCGATGCCGGCGTCGAGCGTACGACTGGCGCTGTTTCCCGGCTCACGGGCCACAAGCCACGGGTCGCTCGAGCGCACACGGTACGAACCGAGTCCCGTTCCGTTGTTCGTCACTTGCACCTCGAAGGACTCAATCGTCCCGTCGTTGCGCGCTTCGAGCTCCACCGAACCGGGGCCGGAGAAGGAAAGCGATGGCGACCCAAGAAGCTGGGGTGCGCGAGAGGCATCAGAAGCGGGAGTGGGGTCCTTCGTGGTCTCGATCCCTTCTTCAGGAAAGCTTGTGGGGAAGTCCATGCCGGCACAGCCACCAATGAAAGAGCCCGAGCTGCACTGGAGATAGATGGCGGGGTCGAATGCTTCCGCAACTTCCTCGCGAGAGAAGTCCGGCAGGTTGAACTCGACGGGTGCCCAGATGGGCTGGCCATCGCGGCTCGGCGGGTACTTCATGCAGCCGTGCACTTTTTCGTTGTACGTGTAGTTGCCGAAGCCGAATGACGGACTGTAGCTCGGCGCACTCTGGTTGTAGCAATGGTAGAGCGGCGACTCGCCTTCGCCGCCACGCAGCGGGTTCAGGTTCGGGTTAAACGGATGGTTGACGAACGCAAAGCCGTTGTAGCTCCAAATGGCGTAGTACCAATCCTCAATGGCCTCCGGATCACCTGTGCCGGCGATGGGCCGGAACTGGGGTGCGGAGTTCCACTTGTCCGCGAGAATTCGCATGCCTTCCGCAAGGTTGTAGAGGTGATTCGTACCAACGAGCGCCTGCTTGGCCGAAGGGAAGCCCGCTTCGTTTCGCATCCCGGTGGTGATTTGGCCGATGCCGTAACCACAGTCAAAGGAGCGAATCGTGGGGCCAACGCCGCCCCATATCACGGAACTTGATGCGTGCTGCCAGTTGGCTTCGATCCAGGCGATGGAGTAGTAGATCAGCGGCGGAATGCGCTTGGACCTGTCGTAGGCGGCTGAGCCCGAATTGTTCTCGCGAGCTGCGCGGTCGCCAACTTCCAGCCCCTGGTAGACCAGGTTCACGGATTCGCCAGCAACCGTCATCACGTCGCTGACAACCTTGCCCTCGGCGGTGAGGCCAATCGCTTCCTTGAAGTCCGCGACGCTTTCGCGTACTTCGTAGGTCGTGAAGTCATAGGGACCGAATGCTCCGCACGCGTTTGCCTCACCCTCGTTCCCAATGAAGAGGGCGGCAGCGCCGCTAACGGCAATCGCGACGAGCGCTATCGCGCCCGCTAGCGCGCGGCCCAACCGAGGAACTCCGTTGCTGAATCGAGGGAAACGCGGCCTTCTTCGGAGACGATTTCGATGGATACGCTACCGGGTCGATCGAAGCTCTCGCCGTCCCAGTGCTGAACTGCGAGGAACTTGCCGTCGCTGCTGTAGGCAATAGGAACGTCGAACCCGCCGACAGCCGCGGTCTGCGCCATCACGCCGCCCGCGAGCGGTGCCATACCCGGTTCCACCCCGAACACAGGCTGGTTTGAACCCGGGGCCCAGGTGGTCCCGAGTGCCTGCCCATCAGTGGCGAGTGCCAGCGACTGGGCGGTGACGACGCCGCCGCTCTCGAGCAGGCTGGTCACGCGTGGGAGGTAGCGGGCACCCTGGTCGAGGTTGGTTTCGACGTAGGCGATCGCGCTGCCATCGGCGTTCAACTCCCAGTCTCGGGTGATTGAGGGGCCGAGGGAGACGGGGTTTGCTCCGTCGCGATAGACCGTGGAGCCCTCGCCGTCGATAACCACGGTGACGAGCCGTCCCGCGCTGTCGTAGCCCACGGGGTAGACACCGAGAACGCCGCCCATGGACTGCAGCGGAACTTCGCCCGAACCGCTGACCGGGACCGAAAGCAGCGTGATCGTGCCTGGCGCCAGGTCGCCACCCCGGGTGACCACGACGGAAGCGCTGTCGGGTGACCACGCGGGCAACTGGAGCGTATCGATGGACGGTGCCAGCGAGCGCGTTTCGCCGGTCTCCAGGTTCACGAGTACCAGGCTGGCCGTGGGCGCGGCCGGGGTACCGCCGTCAACAACGATGAGCGCCGCCGACCTGCCATCGGGCGCGACGGCGCCACGAGTGTAAAAGCCTTCGAGATGGGGAATGGAAGCGATTTCGATAACAGCGTCCGGGTCGTACACCGGAGCGACAAGAATAGTGTCCGCCTCAACGCCGGATTGGGCGACGACGGCGTATTGCCCGGTAGGTGCAGAAGCATAGGCGGTGGAAGCGACGGGTCCGCGACCCGTGATTCCGCTGATGACGGCTGCCGCGATTGGAAGGCCCGCGAGCAGCATGCCTACCACCGAGAGACCGATGAGCACGCTGTTTGTGTTGAATCGGAGATGAAACCGCCTCGTGAACGACCGTGCTTGGATTGCCATACGCTAGTCCGCCTCCCCTGCTCCCGTGGTTTGAACCCAACCCAGGAAGCTCACCTTGTTCGCCCGCGGAAAAATCAACTGGCGCTCCTCCACTAGGGCCGTCGCCGTGTTGCTCAGTTCGCCGTGCGGTTTGTCCGCCCCGGCTGCCAGTTGTTCGCCGCCGCCTTGGGAAAGAAGTTCCCACGACGCAGTAGATGTCTCGCCTTCGCCCGGCGTTACCACGCGGACCACCACGGCGTCGCCAAGCGGCGCCCACGACGAGGGTACGAGATATGCGCCGTTCGCCGAACCCGGGAGGTTAAGACTCGATCCGGGGCCACCGAAGACGGGGGACTCCGACCCGGGTCTCCAGGAAACGCCCTCCTGCGCCGCCGCGGGTGTCGCTGTGGTCAAGAGCTGGCCCGTCGACACGGCAGCCACGCGTCCGATAGAGGGAATGGGGGCGCCATTCTGGGTCTCGATGAAGGCAACCACCTGGGCATCGGGACTGAGTTGCCAGTTTTTTGTTCGCCCGGCGCTGAGCGTTGAAAGTTGCGTGACGGCGTCGCCCTCTACGGCCCACAGCGACGAGCCGGAAGGGTTCACCACGGCCATAGTGACGCGCCCGGTGGAAGCATCGAAAGCCAGGGGTTGTGCCTGGAACACGCCTTCGAACGTAGCCACTGTGGTGGTAGCCCCAGTGAACGGATTCACGGCGAGGACGGACACCGACGTGCGCCCGGTCCCGTCGGCCGGGGCGGCGGTCGTGGCAAGCAGGGTTGACCCGTCGCTGCTCCACACGAGATGCGAGGAGGCGTCGAGCAACGCGGGGCTGGTAACGAGCGACCCGGTTGCTGTGCTCACAAAGGTCAGTCGATAGCCATTGTGCTGCGCCGGGTGGAGCACAGCGACGCGGTCAGCGCGCGGAGATGCCAGGCCTCGGCTGGGAGCATCACCGCGAGATTCGAACGAGTGAAGAACGGTGCGGCCCGTGCCGTCGAAGCTGACGAGTACGAGTTCATCCGAAGCGCCAGCACCGGAGATGAAGGCCATGGTGCGGACCGTCTCGGGAGCGGGGAGGAACGGAGTGGAATGGTGGCCATCGTTGCCGGCGGTGCTGAGCGAAAGCACGCCCCAGAGGAGGAGCGCAACGGCAATGCCAACGGACAGGATTGCGAGACTTCGCAGGTAGCGCGGGACGCGAAGGGGCGGATTGAGCCTGGGAACGTACACGTGGCACCTCACCGCCGAGCACGGCAAACGCCGTATTCGTTCTGCCCCACACCGTTCTCGACTACGGCGGAAGCTCGATTGCTGGAGATGTCCCGGTACCCCCGCGGTACCGCGAACACGGCGCAAAAGCGCCTGCGGAATGCCGAAAGTACCAAGCGAACTGCAATCCCGTCAAACCTTGAGCGGGATATCGTAAGGACCGCCGGTCTGCACCAGTCGCTGAAGGCGAGCCTTGAGCGTGCCTGTGCTAGCATCGGCTTCACGTGATCTTGTTCTTTAACCAGGACCTTCTTGGCAATCCACTTGCACTGATTGCCTACCTCAGCGCGTTCCTCGTCGCACTGGTTCTCGGCATCGCGTTCCACGAATTCTGCCACGCCTGGTCGGCCAACGAACTGGGCGACAACACCGCCGCCCGGCAGGGGCGGCTAACGCTGAACCCGGTCGTTCACATCGATCCGCTCGGCATGCTGATGATCTTTCTTGTGGGATTTGGCTGGGGCCGACCGACACCGGTTAACCCCTACAACCTCCGTGTCGGTCCGCAGCGAGGCAATGCGCTTGTTGCGCTCGCCGGGCCTGCATCAAACTTCTTCTTCGCCGCTCTTGCCGCCATTCCATTACGGATGGGATGGGTGGGCTTCCCCCGTGACATCTACCGGATGGGCGACGCCAGCGGCGGGGAGATCATCGGGTACTTCCTGTTCTTTATCGTGCTACTTAACGTGCTGCTTGGCCTGTTCAACCTCATCCCCATTCACCCGCTCGACGGATTCAAGGTGGTCGTTGGCGCCGTACCCCGGGAAATAGGCCTACGGCTGGAGCGATTGGCTCCCTACGGGCCGGGTCTTCTGTTAGCGCTCGTCGCCATCGGGATCATCGCTCCCCAATACAGCCCCATCCGGTGGTTCGTTGGTGGCCTGCAAAACCGGGTGATCGACCTTTTGATCTAACTATGGACGCCATTCGCCAGCGCTTTCGCCAATTCCTGGAGGCGGGGCAGGCCCCCACGTCCGCCGACTACGCCGTTGCGAGGGATATCCTCGGTGAAGGGCCGCTATTCGAACTCTTCGTACTGCAGACGTCCCGAGATGTGGTGCACTCGGTTCGCACCGCACAGTGGCTCCTCGCGCGTGATGAACGCGACCCCGAGTTGCTGTCCGCCGCGCTCCTCCACGACATCGGCAAGGGGCCACAGCGGACGCGTGACCGGGTCGCCTGGGTGCTCGCCCAGGAGCTACGCATCAGCGGCATCGTCGTCGCGGAGAAGAGCCCGATAGAGATTCGCAGGGCGATGCATCGCAGCCGTGAACACAGCGCGATTGGCGCCGATTTGCTGCGGGATGCCGGGGCGCCAGAGATGGTAGTTCGGCTTACGCTTCTTCACCATGGCGAACCGGGGGGCGATGCTATGCTTAGCCTGCTACAAAAAGCCGACGCCGCGAGCTAACGAGGCGGATCGATACCGGGGGAAAGATGGCACAGCCAACAATCGCAATCATCGGCACGGGGCTCATCGGCACGTCCATTGGACTGGGGCTCATGGCCCGCACGGATCGTAAGTACCAGGTGATTGGCGCCGACCGAGAACGCAATCGCGCACGCATCGCCAAGAAGATGGGGGGAATCGACCAGGACGTTGGTTCGCTGGAAGAAGCCGTGAGCAGCGCCGGCCTCATCATTCTCGCAGTACCGGTACAGGCGACGCGCCACCTTATGCGCGAAATGGGGCCGTACCTCAGCGACGGCTCCATCATCACCGACACGAGCAGCACCAAGGCCGACGTGATGCACTGGGCGGACGAACACCTGCCCCGTACCGTCGACTTCGTGGGCAGCCACCCCATGGCCGGCAAAGAACGCAGCGGCCCGGAAGCGGCTTCCGCAGACATGTTCAAGGACGCGATGTGGGCCATTACCCCCTCGCGCTACGCCCGCGAAGCCGCCGTCAGCACAGTTGTCGGGCTAGTGGAATCGCTGGGGGCGAACGCGTTGCATATCGACGCCGCCGAACACGACCAGTACGCCGCGGCCGTCAGCCATATGCCGCTGATGCTCAGTGTTGCGCTCTTCCGCCTCATTCGCGACAGCCAGGGCTGGGAAGATGCCGCGCTGATGGCCGGGCCGGGGTTCAAGGACCTGACGCGGCTCGCCAGCGGCGACCCCACCATGGGCACCGACATCGTGGCGACGAACAAGGAAGCCATCGTGCACTGGCTGCGGCGCTACCGCGAAGAACTGCACACAATCGAGAAGGCCATCGACATGGGCCACGAAACCATCAACGACCTCTTCGCCAGCACGCAGCTCGACCGCGATGCCTGGCTGCTGAACCCGCGCACGCGCCGTATGCCGGAGGGTCCGCCGCTGCCTTCGGCGCAGGACGCCATCGGCCAGTTCCTGGGCGGCGCGATGTACAACCGCTTCAAGGACATGTCGGCGCAGGCCCCACCGAACATGGATTCCGAAGAACTGCGCCGGAAGCTGAACGAAGCGGACAAGCGACGTGAATCTTAGTCGGCCGCGCTCAATACGCGCCGAGATCGACATCCCGTCGGACAAGTCGATTTCCCACCGTAGCCTCCTGTTCAACGCCATCGCCGAAGGCGAAGCGCGTATCGAACGCATCCTCGAATCGGAAGACGTGCGCTCGACGAAGCGCTGCCTCGAATCCCTCGGTGTCGAAATCGACTGGTCTGAAGGTTCGGGGACAGCTGTCGTTCGCGGACAAGGGCTGCACGGCCTCTTCGAAAGCGATAACGTGCTCGACTGCGGCAATAGCGGCACAACCATGCGCCTCTTGGCCGGGCTGCTGGCAGGCAATCCGCTGCTCAGCGTGCTGACGGGGGACGATTCGCTGCGCGTTCGGCCGATGGCACGTGTCATCACGCCGCTTCGCCAGATGGGCGCAACGCTGTATGCGCGCCGCGGCGACACGCTCCCGCCGCTTGTAGTGAAGGGCGGCGAACTCAAGGGGATCGACTACGCGAGCCCGGTCGCGAGCGCGCAGGTGAAGTCTGCGGTGCTGCTCGCCGGTCTGTACGCCGAGGGTGAAACTACAGTTCGCGAACCAGAGGCTTCGCGCGACCATACGGAGCGGATGCTTTCCGCCATGGGCGCGCCGATTGAAACATCCGACCGCACCGTGACGATTCGGCAGGCATCGCAACTGCAGTCGCTGTCCCTTCGCGTGCCGGGCGACATTTCGAGCGCGGCGCCGTGGATGGTGCTGGCGGCCTGCCACCCGGACGCCGAAATCCGCATTCGCAACGTGAACGTCAACCCGACGCGCACCGGGATTCTCGATATCCTCCAGGCGATGGGCGCCAATGTGGAATTGCAGGAAGAGCGGCTTTCCGGCGGCGAACCCACCGCAGACGTTGTCGTCCGCTCTTCGGAGCTCACGGGGATGGATGTTTCGGGGGCGGTAATCCCCCGGGCAATCGACGAACTGCCACTGGTGGCGCTGCTCGCCGCCCACGCCGACGGCCCCACGGTGGTCCGCGAAGCTTCCGAACTGCGCGTCAAGGAATCGGACCGGGTCGAAGCCGTCGTAACCGTGCTGAGCCGCATGGGTATCGAAATCAAGGCGCGACCCGATGGGTTCGTGGTCGAAGGCAAGGCGCGGCTGCGCGGCACCCGCGTCGACGGACTGGGCGACCACCGCATCGGGATGCTCGGCGCGATCGCTGGTTCGCTCGCGGATGGCGAAACGCGCGTGGAAAACGACGCGGTCGGCGTCTCCTACCCCGGGTTCTGGGGCGACCTCGAACGTGCCACAGGTGAAGGAGTCCGGGCCTGAACATGCACAAGCCTGTCGTACTCGTGCTGCATGGTCCTTCGGGCGTCGGCAAAGACACCGTCATCAACGCGCTACGGGAGCGCACCGGGATTCATCGCGCCACGAGTACCAACAGCCGCCCGCCGCGGGACGGCGAATGCGACGGCGTGGACTACCACTTCGTTTCGCCTGACGAGTTTCTCTCCCGGGTGGAACAGGGCCGCTTTGCCGAACGCGCGCTGGTGTACGGCGACCTCAAGGGTCTCGAACGCACCGAAATCGAAGGGCCGCTCACAAAGGGACAGGACGTCATTATTCGCACCGACGTGCAGGGAGCGCGCCACTGGCGCAAGCGCCTGCCGGGATGCGTCACGGTCCTTATCACCGCCGAAGACATCGAAACCCTGAAGACGCGTCTGCGCGAGCGCAACACCGATGGCGAAGCGGAGTTGAACAAGCGATTCAAGGAAATCGACGACGAATTGGCGGACGCTCCCAACAACGACCACGTGGTGGTCAATCACAGCGGCCGACACGACGAAACAGTCCAGCAGCTCATCGACATCATCGAGAACGAACGCAGCAACGCCGACAGGCCCGTACCCCAGCTCCTGTAGCGCCGGGCGCAGTGCGCCTCCCTTGCCGTAGGATTGCGCCGAATCCAACGGCGGAGGCGCGCATGGACCCGGCACTGATGCAGATGTTCGATCTCGAAGGGAAGGTGGCGCTGGTCACCGGCGGGTCTAGCGGGCTTGGCGTAGCCTTCGCGCGCGGCCTTGCACGGGCGGGCGCCGATGTGGTCATCACCGCGCGACGCCAGGAATTGCTCGACTCCGTCGCCGCGGACCTCCGCCAGTACGGTCACCGTGCAGAAGGCTTCAGTTGCGACATCACCGACGAGGCGGCCTTCGAAGCGCTGTTCGACCGCGTTGTCGAAGAGTTCGGGCACATCGACATCCTCGTGAACAACGCCGGCTACACCGACCGCTCGGCGCAGCGGCACGACATGGCCAGCCCACGACGAATTCGCTCGGTCATCGAGTTGGACCTGATGGCGACCGTGATGGGCTGCAAGCACGCGGCTGCGCGCATGCTGCCCAACGGGGGCGGTGTGATCATCAACGTCAGCAGCATCCTCGGGCGCGTAGGGAGCGAGTTCCGCGCCGCGAGCTACCACGCGGCCAAGGCCGGCGTTGACGGTCTCACGCGCGTGCTGGCGCTTGAGTACGCCCGGGAAGGGATACGCGTGAATGCGATCGCTCCCAGCTATTTCGCTGGCACTGAGATGATGGACCAGGTGTTCGAAGCGACCCCCGGTACGAAGGTACAGGCCGAAACGCGCACGCCAATGGGGCGGCTTGGCACGCCGGAGGACCTGGAGGCGGCCGTGGTGTTCCTCGCATCCGAAGCGGGGCGGTTCATCACGGGCCACATTCTTTATGTCGATGGCGGCTGGACCGCGGGCGGTGGCTTTCACCAGCTGGCGCCGCCGTGGGAGAGCGAGCCGGGACGTCAGATTGTGCAGTAGCGAAATCGGCTCAAGCTGTCGATTCTTCTCACACGTGTTGCCAGGGAGCGCGAAGACCCGATGACACTCGGCGCCATCATCGTTATCACACTGCGCCTCGTCGTACC
>CAZDZP010000060.1:0-11866 GCA_964509855.1 uncultured Anaerolineaceae bacterium
TAGTGGGCGCCGCCGCCGAACGCGTGGTGCTCGATGTCTTCCCGGGTGATGTCGAATTCGTCGGGTCGTTCGTGGTAGGCGGGGTCGTGGTTCGCGCCGGCAATGCTGACCATGAAGGAGTCGCCCTTCTCGACGGGGCAGCCACCGATTTCCATGTCGCGCATCGAGATGCGACCCGTGTTCGTGATGGGCCCATCGAACCGCAACATTTCTTCGACCGCGTTTTCGATGCGCTGGGGTTCGCGGCGGAGAAGCTCCATCTGGTCGGGGTGCCGCAACAGCGCATGCATGCCGTTGCCGATGAGGTCGGTGGTGGTCACGTTGCCCGCCGTCAGCAACAGGCCACACATCACCACAATTTCCTCGTCATCGAACTGGTCGCCAGCGTCTTCCACCGCAACCATGCGGCCGATCAGGTCGTCCTTCGGTGATGCGCGGCGGGAGGCAATCTCCTCCTGGAAGATGCGGTCGAGGTTCTCCCGCGCGTCGTGCATCATCGCCATCTGCTCTTCGGTGGGGAACGGCAAGAAGCCGAGGACCAGGGAATCCGACCAGCGCTTGAAGTCGGCGCGCATGGCGGGGTTCACGCCAAGCATCTCGGCGATAACGACCGTGGGCAGTGGCCCGGAGAAGTCAGCGATGATGTCGAAGGTCTCACGGTCACCGATTTCGTCGATGAGCTGCTCCGCGATCTCGCCGGTGCGCTCGCGCATGCGCTCAACTGCGCGGGGCGTGAATGCCTTGTTGACGAGGCTGCGCAGGCGCTGGTGCTCCGGGTCGTCCAGGAAGAGCATGCTCAACTTGCGGTTTTCGCCCTGTTGCTGGCGTAGCCGGGCGGCGATTGCCTGCCCCATCGGGTTCGGTTTGGCGTTCTGCTGCTCCACGGACATGGTGCGGTCCTTGAGGATGGTGTCGACGTCTGCTTCGCGGGTGACGACGACCCGGTTCAGCATCGCATCGCGGTACACCGGCGCCCGTTCGCGCAGGTCCTTCAGCACGGGGAAGGGGTCTTCCCGGTAAACGGGGTCGAGCGTGGACAGCTGAAACCCGGTGGGAAGTGGCTTTTCGTTTTCGGGATTTTCGGACGGCGTATCGGACACAGGGGCCTCCTCGAAGTCGCTTATTGGCCGGTAGGCAAACTCGAACGACGTTCGGAAACAAGTATGTTTTCGATCATACCATCGCTGCGAATCGCTTGCCTTTACTCCTCCGGTACAGGTGGAGCCTCGGCATCCTCCTCCGGCCACCAGCGGTAGTCGGACAGGCGGGTGCGGCCTTCCTTCGAGAACACGATGCCTTCGCTTTCGAGGAGCTGACGCTGGAGCTCGGCGGAGGCGCTGCGGCCCTTCAGGCTGATTTCGCCGCGGGCGTTGATGACGCGCCACCAGGGGACATCGGCGCTGTGTTCGGAACTGGGGAGGTAGGACAGCGCATAGCCGACCGCACGCGCGGCAGCGGGCGATCCTAGCAGTACCGCGATCTGCCCGTAGGTGACGATTGAGCCCGGCGGGACGCGCCGCACAAGGTCGTAAACCTGATCGTAGAAGCTCTCGCTGCCGTTGTGGTCGCTGCCGTGTACCATTCCCGCTCATCATGGCCCAGAACGACGAAATGCCAACAGCCCTTTCCGGGATCCGCGTGCTCAACGCAGGTCAAATCCTCGCCGCGCCCTTTTGCGGCAGCGTCCTCGCTGAATTCGGCGCGGAAGTCATCAAAGTGGAGAACCCCGACGGGGGCGACCCCAACCGCGGCAACCTCAGCTTCTTCCAGGACAACCGGGGACAGAAGTCCGTCACCATCAACCTCAATCACCCGCGCGGCAAGAAGCTCTTTCGCCAGCTGGCCGACACCGCCGATGTTCTCATCGAAAACTTCCGCCCCGGCACGCTGGAGCGGATGGACCTCGCGCCGGAATCCCTTCGCGAAACGAACCCCGGCCTCATCGCCGTGCGCGTCAGCGGCTACGGGCAGACCGGTCCCTACAAGGACCGCGCTGGCTTCGACCGCGTGGCGCTCGGCTTTTCGGGGATCACCTATGTGACGGGCTATCCGGACCGGCCGCCCGTGCGCCCCGGCTACTTTGTGGCCGACTACGGCGCGGGGGTGTTTGGAGCCTTCGGAGCGCTGGCCGCATTGCAAGCGCGGGAGCGTACCGGGCGTGGTCAGGATGTCGATGTCGCGCTCTACGAGGCAGTGTGGCGCATGAGCGGCGCCCACGCGGCAGGCTTCGGTCTTTCCGAAACGAACCGCGAACGCTCGGCGAACTACTTCCCCGGCGTGGTGCCGGCCGAGCAGTTCGAAACGTCGGACGGGCACTACGTGATCATCAACGCCACCACGCAGCGCGTGTTCGAACGCCTCTGCGAAGCCATGGGCCAGCCAGAACTGGTGCAGGACCCGCGCTTCACCCCGCGCAAGGCGCTCCAGGCGAACTACGCCGACATCCACGAGATCGTGGGCGAATGGGTCGCAACCGTAACCATGGAGGACTGCCAGCGCATTCTCAACGAATTCGGCGTACCGGCGTCCAAGGTCTTCTCGACGAGCGACATCGTGGCCGACCCCCACTACCAGGCGCGGGACCAGGTGCTGACCGTCGATAGCCCCGGTGATGGATTCACGGAGCTTCTCCAGCCCGGCGTGGTTCCCCGTTTGACGGACACGCCCGGCCGCGTCGCCCACCGTGCGCCACACCTCGGTGAGCACAACGCGGAGATTTTCGGCGAGCTCGGCCTTACGGCGACCGACCTCGAATCGATGCGAAGCGAAAAAGTCATTTAGCCGGCATTGTTGGCCCGGCCCGGACAAACAGAAGAGCCACCCAATGGGTGGCTCTTCTTCCGTTTGCTGCTCGTTCGGTATCGCTGAAGGCGAACCTATGCGGCGCTGCGGTGCTCTTCGTTGGTGATGAAGTCACCGTCGGAAAGCCAGTTTTTGAACATCTTGGATGCGCCGCAGATCTTGCAGACGCCACCACTGGTGGGGCCGTTGGCCTCTTCAATCACCCAGCGGTGAAAGTGGTCGGGCTTGGTGGCCTGCTCGTCCTTGTTCTTTTCCCTGGCTGCGACAACGGTCCTGGCCATCGCTCAATCTCCTTGTTTCTTGACCCGCGCTTTCGGCGTCGAGTAGTCTTTTGAGTGCGGGTAGTTCCCGGCTAGTTGTTGTACTATCGAAACGATAGTGCCTTCGATACCGGAAGCATAGCACCCGGTACTATCAAGTCAATAGTGCTGGAGCTACACAAATGAAGACATCTTTACCTTCCTCTGGAAAGGTCGCCTAGCATGACGCAACGTTCGGCTCTCGCCCCGCAGCCACGCTCGTACAACCATCCCTGCCTCATCGCGCAGGCTCTCGATGTGCTGGGGGATCGCTGGACGTTGATCATCCTTCGCGACCTGATGAGCGGTCTCCAACACTTCAGTGACATCCTGGACAACAGCGACGGGCTTTCGCCCAACGTGCTGTCGTCGCGTCTGAAGCGGCTCGAAGCCGAAGGGCTGGCTGAACGCCACTACCACAGGGAGCTCCCGCCGCGCGTTGAATACAGCCTCACCGAAAAGGGCTGGGCGGTTCGCCCGATCCTCATTTCGCTGATGGACTGGTCCGGCAATTACCTCGAAGGCATCACGCCCGAACACGTCGGCGACGCGGTCTCTACTGATTTCGCGGCGCGTGTGCTGCCCGCCTTCTGGTTCGAAGCCGACCAGGCGGACGGTGTTTCCGGCAGCCTTCGCGTTGAAATCGAAGGCTGTACCGAATGCAGCGGTTGGACCTATACCGTGTCGAACGGCCGCCTGTTGCCGCAGCGCGAAGGCCCGACCGATGTGAATGCGACGTTGCGCACCACGCCTGAAGGTCTCTTCCGCTTCCTGCGCTGCGAAGCCCCGCCCGAAATCTGCGGCACACTCGAAGGCGACGCGGGCTTTGCAGCCCGTCTCCAGGGGTGTTTTCGCGCTGGCTAGTTCCCGTTGCGCCACAGCTTCGAACTCCTTCGTTCGTCTCGCCTGTTCCGCCTTCGTGCGCAGTATGTCCTGCGCGTCTTAGGCGACACTTGCGTGCTTTCCCGCATACCTTCCCGGCCTCCCCCTCAAAGGTGGCGAAAATGGCCGGTGATTAGTGGTTCGGCCGTCGTCGCGTTCTCTGAAGGCCACGATCGGAAATTCCCGATACGCGGGTGAGTGCGGAAGAATCACACACCCCTGGTGCAGGCTCTATGCGGTAGTTCACGTTCTGAAATGCGTTCTAACCTCGTTGGCTCTCGCCGCGTACCATGGGCCTCCCAGTTCCCCAGGAGACTCCTGACCTGATATACGTTCTCTACGGCGCTGATGCTCTTTCGCTCCGCCGCCGCCTTGACCAACTGAAGGCGGAGGTGGGCGCAACGCGTGAGGAGCAGCAGAACGGCATCACGGCGCTCGAGGCGAGAGACGCACGCGTGCACGACATCCTCGGCCCCGCGATGATGCCGCCGTTCCTCAGTCCAAAACGCATGGTGCTCGTCACGGGATTTCTTGACCGGTTCGCGAATGCGGAGGGACGCGGCAACCGCACACTTGGGCCCTACGAGCCGCTCTGGCAGGCGATCACGGCCGGGTTGCCGCCGACGACATTGCTCGTGTTCGTCAACGGCCCCCTCGATGGCCGCAACCGGCGAAACGCAGCTATCGAGCAACTGAAGAAGCTGCCGGGGGTGGAGATACAGGAGTTCCCGGAACTCAAAGGGCAGCAGTTCCAGCGCTTCATCCGCGAAGAGGCCAGCGTCCGTGGCATCAAGTTCCGTGGCGGGCCATCGACGCGTCCGCTGCCCGAGGGTGAGGAATGGCGGCGCCCCCCGGGGAATGACCCGGTCGTGCTGCTCGCCGAACTGCACCCCGGCGACACGCTCTCCATCGCGAACGAATTGGACAAGCTGGCGTTGTACACGCTCGGCCGCGAAGCCTCGGTAGACGATGTAGCTCTCATTTGCGCGGGCGAACGCGACTTCTCCATCTTCCAACTCACGGATGCGTTGCAGGATGGCGACCTGCGCATGGCCCTGAGGGCGTACGAGGTGGTAGACCGCGAGGGCAAGGAGTGGCAGCGGGTCATCGCTTCCATGCTCACTTCCTACCGGTCCGCCATCGAGGTGTTCGAACTGGCGCAGACGGGCATTGATGACGCCGCCATCGGCCAGGCGATCCGGTTTAACTATCCGAACCTGGTGCGGCTGCGCCGAGAGAGGGCGCAGCGCCACGGGATGAAGGGGCTTACCGCCGCCGTGGAGGCCATCGTGGAAACCGACCGGCGCGTGAAGCGCGGGGAAATCAAGCCGCCGGAACTGGGGATGGAAATCCTGCTGGCGAAGCTTTCGGCGATTGCACCGCGGGGCCTATCAAGGCCGCGGGAACGCTCCTATTCGCGATAGACCGCTGCGGTCGACCCTGGCGAGATAGTCCAGGGCACGCTCTCCGAGGACTGGAAGCTCGCCGTGCCACGCTTCAGCAAGCGGGGCGAGCACGAAGCCGCGTTCGGCAATGCCGGGGTGTGGCACGGTGAGCCGCTTCGTAGTGATGGCTTCGTCGCCGTAGAAGAGAATGTCGACATCGAGGGGACGGGGGCCCCAGCGCCGATTTGGGCGCCTACCGGCGATATGCTCCACTTCCTTGGCTGCCTCCAGCAACGCCTCCGGTTCGAGCGACGTCTCCGCGACCACAACGCCGTTGTAGTACCACGGCTGGTCATCCGGCATCGGTGGCGTTTCCCAGAGGCTCGAGGCGCCGACAACGGCAACGCCCCGTTCGGCAAGCCCGGCGATGGCGTCCCGGAGGTTCGCCACACGGTCACCGATGTTTGATCCGAGTCCGAGAATCACGATCGTCATTTCGTCTGCGACCTCCAGTTGGCTCGCACGATCGCGTCGCTCACGCGCACGACGCGCGTCATTTCGCGCACATCATGCACGCGGACGATGTCCGCTCCGCCGGCCACGGCAAGCGCGACCGATGCCGCCGTGCCTTCGAGCCGTTCGTTGGCCGGGGCGCCAAGCACGAGACCAATGGTGGATTTGCGCGATGTGCCCACGAGCAGCGGGAGATCCAGCGGCCACAGCTCGGGCAGGCGGCGCAGCATCTCCAGGTTCTGTTCGGGCGTCCAGCCGAAGCCGAAGCCGGGGTCGAGCACGAGACGGGCGCGCGAAATCCCGGCGCGTTCGGCGATGGCGAGCGTCGTTTCGAAGCCTGCCGTGATGTCGCCGGCAACGTCGTGAAAGGCGCGGCCACGCTGGTTGTGCATGGCGATGAGCGCACATCCGCTCCTGGCAACCGCCGCAGCCATGGCGGGATCAGCCTGTAGACCGGAGATGTCGTTGATGGCGTCGGCGCCGGCTTCGAGCGCGGCCGCCGCGACGACTGCGTGGTAGGTATCGATGGAGATGGGAATTTCCGTGGCAGCACGGATCGCCGTGAGCGAAGGGAGAAGGCGGGCGAGTTCTTCGTCCGCGTCCAAAGGCTCGGCGCCGGGCCGAGAAGATTCGGCGCCGAGGTCGAGGAAGTCGGCGCCGTCTGCTTCGAACTGGCGAGCCAGGGTGACTGCGCGCTTCACATCGCCGCCGGTGCCATCGCCGCTGAAGGAATCCGGCGTGGCGTTAATGATGCCCATCACGAAGGTGCGGCTGCCCCACTCGTAGCGTTTGCCCCGTAGTTCCAGCGCCGGGCTGTTGTAGGTGCGGAGTGGGGGCCACCACGGGCGTTCGGCGGCATCAGGCAATGATTTCGTACTCGTGTTCAATCCGGTCGCCATCTTCGATGTACCACACACGGACTTCGGGATTCTCCGCATCTTTCAACCCGATGAGAAAGTGCACGTAGGGCGGCCCAAAGAAGGTGCTCATCTGGCGGATGTCGGTGGGGCTGGGGACGGCCGGGCTGCCGGTGTGGGAATGGTAGAAGCCCGCCCACTCTTCGTCGGCGTCGTCCATGGAGCGCTGGATGCGAAGCTGCTCCTTCGCGTCGATGCTAAAGCGATAGGGGCTGGCCTCAGCATTGGCGGCGCGGTACACGGCCACGATGTCCCCGTCCTTCTTCGCAAGCAGGCCACAGCACTCCGTGGGGGCGTCCTGCAAGGCATGCGCCACCATGTCGTCGATATGTTCCTGCTTCAGCCGTGCGATAACCGCCATGCGCTGCATTCTCCCCTTCGATTCTAGTAGGAAGTTTCGCCGGTCGGCGCGCTAGGGTCGCCCACGCAAAAGCCCCGGCCGTTCGGGCCGGGGCTTCCGTGTTTCGAAAGGGCGGGAAAGCTAGTTGCAGCTCTCGCCGGGGCGGTCCAACACCTGGGCGTTGGGAACGGCTTGCGACATAATCATCACCACGCCGGAACCCTGGGGAATACTGCCGATGCCCCCCGCGTTGATGTTGTTCACGTAGTTGGGGGTGTTGTTCTTGGCAGGGTTGAAGTAGTGCTTCCACTCCTGCGTTTCCGCCTGCCAGATATAGACCGCGTCCCATGACTGCGCCGGCAGACAGGAAACCCACTGGGTTGCCGTGACGGAGCCGCTTATGGGACCGCCCACGAGGTTGAAGCCCTGGCTCAGGCTGCGAGTGCCGGCCATTGCGACCCCGAGTGATCCACCGAGCACGGCGGCCAGGCCAACGGTCGTCACGGCCAGGCCAAGTGCACGATTCTTAAGAAATCCCATGTTGTCTGCCTCCACGGTAAGCCACGCGGCTCTCGTTCAAGCTATCAATGCGCAGTGCTATACGCATCACGATAACGTTCTGCGTTGCGGATAGGTTGCCAATCATCCGTAAAACGTCCGTAAACCGCCTTTCCCTTTCCCAATCCCATAACCCGGGCTTTACGGCACAGCCAGTCGGGGCGGCGTCCAGCGGCAACTGTCGTCCAAGGGCGGGACTGACCGCTCTCCCTAAAAGACTCCGAATGCAGGGGTGGGAGTGGGCGGTGGCGGGGGCTCCGGTGTGGGAGTTTCGGTGGGTGCCAGCGTGGGCATCGGCGTCGGAGTGACGGGCGTCGGAGTTGCGGTCGGCTGGGGTGGCATCGTCGCCGTTGGAATCGGCGTCGGAGTGGGTGTTGGTGTCGGAGTCGGGGTGTTCGTTGCGGTCGCGGTCGGCTCGGGCAAGGCGCTGCTCCCACCTGAGGAACCAGATCCCGAACCAGGGAGCCCGGGGAACCACAGCGGCCCGCTCGAAAGCGGAGTGCCCGGCGGTATCTTGAAGTCGAGGTAGTGTTCCGGGTTCACCCGAACGCCGTCGAGGATGATCTCGAAGTGCAGGTGTTCGCCGGTGGAAAAGCCTGAGGTGCCGGTGCGGCCCAGCACATCGTCGCGCGTCACCTGGCCGCCCACGGCCGCGTTGATGAGACTGAGGTGGGCATACAGGGTCACCCAGCCATCCCCACAATCGACCATCACGTAGTAGCCGTAACTGTGAGAATACTCACTCACCGTGACCGTGCCGTCGCATGATGCGTAGATGGGAGATGCGGAGAGCTGCCCTTCGAGTGCGAGGTCGATGCCGCCGTGCACCCAACCGTTGCCCCGGTTGGCGCCGTAGCGGTCCGTCACATGGGACCAGGCAGCGAGCGGCATGGAGAAACGGCCATCCTCAATGACACGAACGACCTCTTCGTGGGGAGCGGCGTTTTCAACTTCCACCGCGCCTTCGCTGTGCTCACCCTCCACGGGCTCGAGTGCAGCCGCAGCGCTTCCCTGGTCGCCAACTACAGCCTCGGGTTCCTGGGTATTGGGCTGAGCGGTGGGGCGCTTGGCGTCGCCGCCGTCGTCGTCGTCGCGGTCGCCAGGCTCGTCCTGGCCCGGAGGAACAGCGACGATTCCAGCCGGCGTGAGATCGCTTGTGCTGCTGCCGGTGTCGTAGGCAAAGGCCAGTGCAATCGCTCCCACGACCCAGGCAGCGCCCAGCAGCAACTTGGCAGCATTGGGAACAGACGAGAGACCGTGGAAGATTCGATTCATATGGTGTGTGACCTGTCTTCAGGTTCTTCGACCATGCGGACACGGATGATTAGGTCCGCCCCCAAAACATAAGCAGAAGTACCGAGTCAGGTCCCAACGTAGGCAACGCCAAAAGCCGCGGTCAAATCGCCGCGGCTTTTGTGTCCCGTTTGTTTACCGTGGCGCACGCATCGCACCTTCCGAAGAAGATGATCTGCGCACTCTCCACTTCGAAGCCCCGGGTTTCCTCGTTGTCAATCGGGCCCCTGTCGATGCAGTCACCGGTGACCGCCCGGCAGGGTACGTCCACCTGCCGGCCACAGTTTCGGCACACCATGTGGTGGTGGGGCTCCATGTTCGCGTCGTAGCGGCGGGAACCAGCGCCGACATCTGCCCGCTGGATGACACCCAGGGTGGTCAGCGTTTCCAACACCTCGTACACCGTGTTGAGGGAAATGGAGGGGTGCTGCGGTCGCACCGCCTCCATGACGCCGTCGGGGGTGAGGTGATCGCCGGAAGCAACCAGCGCTCCGTAGATGTGGAGCCGCTGCGGCGTGACGCGCAACCCGTGGGCGCGCAGCCGTGTGCTGAGTTCGGCCGGCGAAAGATGCATGGTGCTATCTGCTAGCGCACGTGCGCTTCGAGCATCCATGCGCGCTTTTCCAGCCCGCGGATCACTTCGATGTAGAGGTCCTGGGTTCCCAGGTCGTCCTCTGTGCTGCTCGCAAGTTCTCGGAGATGGCCGCAAACGGTGGTCAGCCGCGTATGGAGTGCCTTCGTGAGCACATCCCACTTCTTTTCATCGGTTGGATACGCCGGGAGCCGTGTGCTCTTGGAAATGTCCTGCAACGTTCCGTGTGCGGTACCGCCGAGGGCCATGACGCGTTCTGCGATCTCGTCGTAGTGCAGACGGGTCTCATCGGTGATGACGTCGAAGAGTTCGTGCAGCCCCTGGAAGTTCGGGCCGTGAACGTTCCAATGCGCCTGCTTCGCTGAAAGCGAAAGGTCGATGAGGTCGACGAGGACGCCGTTGAGGTCGGCGATGATCTCCGCGTTGCGGGTGCCGGTGATGGCGCTCGTTTTGGTCTTGGTAGCCATGATGAGAAGCCTCCTTTGCTGTTACCCCTTAATAGTAGCAGTTCCTAACAACCGTTGGCATAACAGGAACGTTGCAATCAGAACGGGGCCGATGCCCTCTGCGACTCGTGGTTCGCTACGGTATGGCGATGAGAAAGTCGATGTTCTCTGAGGAGACGTGGGCCGAGTCGTGGGAGCGCCGTGCCCTGCTCATCGAACCCCTGGTGCCATTGCTGATGGCTGAACTAAGGCCCGGCCCTGGCGAATGGATCCTTGACGTCGGCGCCGGTCTCGCGCCGGCATCGATAGCGGCCGCGGCTGCCGTAGCTCCGGGCGGCGAAGTGCACGCGGTGGACATCTCCGCGCCTGTTCTCGCGCGAGCTCAGCGGCGAATCGGGGCCGCGAACGTGGGCAACGTGCATGTTCACCAACTCGACGCCGAGCATTCTGTGGTCCCGGGCGGCCCGTTCGATGCGGCGATGAGTCTGCTCGGCGTGATGTTTTTTGACGACCCTGTGGCCGCCTTCGCCAACGTCCGCGCCCAACTCCGGCCCGGCGGACGCGTCGCATTTCTTGCGTGGGCAGAACCGAGCGCGAACCCTTTGCTCGCGGAGGTGATGCTCGACCGGTTCGTCTCACACTCGCTTGTTTGGGACGAACGAGGCTCGTTTTCGATGGCTGATCCGGTGCGCCTGCAACGACTGCTCGAGGGAGCCGGGGTTACTGATGTCGAAATAGTCCGCCGAGAGCTACGTGCCGCAGTCGACGAGTCATCTCTCTTCGACGAACTACTCCTGGATGTCTACGGCGTCGAAGAATGGCAAAAACCCGCAGCGCGTCTCCATGTGCAAGAGACGCTGCGGGTTTCGAAGGGTTTCGGGGGTATCGAGGTATCGCTCGCCGTGAACATCGCCACGGGGCGAGCGACCTCATAGATGCGGCATTCCGCCGTTAGTTGTTGCGCCAGAAGGCCCACCAGGGGCGCTTCTCAGAATCCTCGGCTTCGGCTGCCGCCGCACGATCGCTTGGCAGGGTCGTGGTGTCGTCAGCCGCTGTAGGCGCGTCACCGAGCGCGGAAGGCACAATGGCACGAAGCCGGGCCTGCTCTTCCAGCGACATGTCATGGCTCACCTTCTGCAACATGATGACGCGCCGCATCGCCTGGTCCGCGGGTAGCTCGTTGGCAACGCGTTCGAAGGCGTGCCCGACATCGTGAGCCGCATGCTCTTCCATGCGAAGGAATGAGCGAAGTCGGGAAAGCGTCATCGCATGCAGGTCTGCGTCCGACATTGCGTACGTAGCGTTCACGATGTTTTGGATCGCCTCGTCCCGTTCGCCATCGGGCATTTGGCCGGCCGCCGTGAAGCGGGTGGCCATTTCCTGGATCCGGGCTTCCTCGTCCAGTGTGATAAGTGTGCCCCACTCTTCGTGAGTGCGGGCTGCGGTTGAGCTCATGCGTTTGATGCTCCTTTCGCTTGAGGCCTCCCCATTGGGTTGGCGGACCCCACGCTACCACCGGACACGCATGCCCCGCATATCAAAAACGTAAAGGTTCTGTCATCCCTATCGCAGTCATATACTGCGCTCCAGAGTGATTGCACCATCATCGTCCACTCGCTGGATCCATCGCGCACTTCCCGCAACAGCCTTCCGTGACTTCAACTTCCTGTGGTTGGCGGCCACCACTTCGGCCATCGCGCTCTGGACGAATCTGCTTGGCAACGCGTGGGTGGTTTTTAAGCTCTCGGACTCGTCCGGGTGGGTCGCCGTGGCGGTCTTCGCTTCGATGGTGCCATTCCTGCTGGCGCCCATCGGCGGCGTCATCGCCGACCGCTTCGA
>CAZDZP010000061.1:0-11695 GCA_964509855.1 uncultured Anaerolineaceae bacterium
ATCGTTGGCGATGACCGCCGCGTGCGTGCCGCCACCTTCGCTCGCGGGGGCCGTGACGCCACTCCGCCAGCCGAGCGCCCCATCGAGCGTCTCCGGGACTTCCGCGATGACCTCGAAGGACGCGTGGTTTCGCTCGCACTCTCCGATGGTTCAAACGAAGGGCGCGTCCTGATCGAAACGCCGCGAGGCGACCGCGTCCTGGTCGAAGTCGATGCGGTCACCATCGAACGGCTGCTCAATGCCGGCGACGCAGCTATTGGCGTCTCGCTCCGAATCGAACGCCCGGCCGAGTCCGAGCGCCGGTTCCAGGGGCTGCCTATCGCGACGCCAGTGCCCGGGGGCTTGGCACCCTTCGTCGTGCAGGGGCTCATCACGAGGGCAGCGGACGGGACCCTGGTTCTCGAATCACTACGTGGCGCCGTCCAGGTTCGAATCACCGAAACCACACGCATCGCGACGGGAGAGTCCGGTCTCACCCGCGATAGCTTTCTCTCCGGCGAAGGCGTGGTCGGTCAGCGCATAGCGGTAACCGGCCGTCTCGACGCCGAGACGGGCGCAATCGACGCGCAGGTCATCATCGTCGGTGACGGCCAACGAGGCCGCCGACGCTAGCTCGACCGCGGGGACACGAAAAAGGGAGCCAACCTGGCTCCCCATTTCGTTGTCACGATGCCGCCGTGCCTAGACGGGCCGGCCGGGTACCGAGAGGTCGTCGGCTGGCGGCGCGGGGTTCACCACCCCGGCCATCAGCTGTGCTGGCACCAGCTGGCGGAGCTCGTCGAGCGTCCACTTGCCGTGCTTGTAGATGTTCTTGAAGGGCGGGTACATGTCCTGCAGCAGTCCCACGTGGCCACCGGCCACCTGGAAGATGCGACCGTTGATGTTCCACGCTTCGTCCAGCAGCAGATACACGGTCATCGGAGCGACCATGTCCGGGCCGCGCATCTTTGCCGCTTCTTCCGCGGCCTTTTCGTCCGCAGGGGATGGCGCCGAGTTGCCGGCGATACCACGCGATGCGCGCAGTTCGCGCGCGGACTGCGGCACCGTCGCGGTTAGACGAGTTGCCGCGCCGGGGGCGATGCAGTTCACCGTCACGCCGTAGCGGCCGAGGTCGCGAGCGGCGACGCGAGTCAGGCCAGCGACGCCAGCCTTGGCCGCTCCGTAGTTCGCCTGGCCGGAGTTTCCCTGCAGCCCGGAGACCGAGGAGTAGTTCACGATGCGCCCGTAGCGCTGCTGCCGCATGAGGATCGCCGCGGGCTTGATCGTCGTGAAGTGGCCCTTTAGGTCCACCCGGATCACGTCGTCCCACTCTTCTTCCGTGAGGTTGAAGACCATGCGGTCGCGGAGAATCGCGGCGAGGTTGATGAGCCCGTCGAGCTTGCCCCACGTATCGAGTGCGCTCTTGACGACGCTTTCGCCGCCGTCCATGGAGGAAACATCCGCGAAGTTGGCGACCGCTTCGCCGCCAGCCTTCTTGATTTCTTCCACCACCTGGGCGGCGGGGCCATCGTCGGTACCGCCACCATCCGGGCCGACGCCGGGGTCGTTGACCACCACGCGGGCGCCTTCGGAGGCGGCGAGCAGGGCGCATTCACGCCCGATGCCGCGACCGGCGCCCGTCATGGCGATGACTTTTCCTTCGAGCAGGTTCGCCATTGGAATGCCCTACGGAAGCTTGACGGTTGCCGTGCCCGGCGTCGTCTGCTTGCCTTCAGGATTCGTGGTCCACACTTCGAGGTCGACGAGCTTTTCGCCGTTCTCTTCGTACTTGCGAACCACCTTGCCGCCGCAAACGACGTCTTCGTTCGGGTAGTCCATACCGCGGTAGCTGCAGCCGAAGCGCTTGATGCGGCCTTCGTTGCCGATCCAGTCGTGCAGAAGTTGGCCAAGGAACGCGTGCTTCAGCGCGCCGTGCACGATGATGCCCTTGAGGCCCGTGCCCTTTGCGAAGCCGTCATCGTAGTGAATCTGGTAAAAGTCGCCGGAACCGGCGGCCCATTGGACGAGCTGCTGCGTTGAACAATTCTTGCGCAGCTCGGGAATGCTCTGACCTTCCTGGACGTCAGCCCATGTAACACCCATCGGTAGCCTCCTAGTAGCGAATGCCGGTGCCGGTGACGATTGCCACAAGCTTGCCGTCCTGGTTCGTGTATTCCGTCTTGGTCGTGGTGATCAGCATGTCGCCGATGCTGCCCTTGCGCTCTTCCAGCGCATCGATGTGGTTCGTCGCGGTCAGCACATCGCCAGCACAAATGTCCTCGAAGTACTCGATGTCGGTACCACCGTTAAGGATGCGCTTGAGCGGGCGGCTCGGCTGCGGGCCCGGACCACGGCCGCGGCGGCCGCCAAAGGTGGAATCGCTGGTGCGCGGGTCGAACACCGGTGTCCCGAGGTATCCGGGAGGGCATGGCAGGCTGCGGTAGCCAGCCTTCTTGGCCTCTGATTCATCGAAGTACACGGGGTCCGTGTGGCCTACCGAACGAGCAAACATGCGCACGGCGGTCTTATCCACCTCGCAGGTCCACGGTTCGGACTTCTGGCCGATCTCAGCCCGCATCTCGTCGGTGATCAGAGATCCGGTTGCGGCGTCCGTCATAGAGTCCTCCACTAATTTGATAATGCGTGCGTAACAGTACGCGAAGCGCGGAAGACCGTAAATGGGCCGGGAGCGATCTAGCCGCCGACGCGATCCGGGGTCGAAGGAGCCGGTGCGAAGTTGGAAGGGTCGATGTCCTGCACTTCCCGCACTTCGCTCACGACCATGCGCGCTCGCTCGGAATGTTCGCGAATTTGGGCTTCGCTCTCGGCCTCGTAGTAACAGTGCACTTCCGCGCGTTCACGGTGCCAGTACGAACGGATCCACCGCAGCCCCGGGTAATCCTCGGCGCATCCCGCGGCCCGCAACCCGCCCGCCTCTACGTCGTCGGCTTCAAGCCCGGGCGCTTCTCTTCGGACAAAATATAGCGGCATTTTGACTCCCCAACGCAAGCAGGCTGGCCGCTCGCACGGCGCACTATGCGCCTTCAATCTCCCCGGGCTCAACCGGTTCCAGCACATTCAACAGGTCGGACTCGCGAATGCGGAGCGCCCGCTGGCCCGCCAGGCGCCGCGCCGGCAGCCGCCCACCCTTGATCCAGCCGCGCACAGTGTTCACGTGAACCCCGAGGTATTCAGCGGTCTCTTCCGGGGAGTAGAGCCGTTCGAGGCCCGGCGGTTGCGATGAGTTTCCGATACGCTCCGCGCTCGCGAAGTCTTCCACCTGTCGCCGCGTGACGCCGAGTTCGCTGAACACCCTCCCCGGGACCCCTTCGCCACAGCGCATGAAGGCAAGAAGAAAGTGGAACTCATCTGGCCTCTTGCGGCCGCTCTTCCGCACTTCTTCCATCAGGATCCTGGAAAACCGCACCACATCGTCGCCGTACAGCACCGGGCTACCGTCGCCGTATTCCATGTTTCGTTCGACTGCGTGTTCGACCACGCTTACGTCGATCGTGACGGGCCCGTACTGGTAAAGCCCGAAGCGCGACGTCTTCAGCAGGTAGGCCAGGAACATGATGTCGATCGAGGCATACTTCGCGTTGTACTGGTCAACAAGCCGCCTCACCTCGAGCTGTACCTCGCTCAGGAGGCCGGAATTCGCCTGCTCTTCCAACTGGTCTGACATCGTGCATCCCAATATAGCCGAAAATAGCCCAACGGTGGCAACCTCATCGCGCCGGTCGTAGTTGTGTTGCAATGTCGCTTGTTGTGTTTTAGGGTAGCGGCACGCGGAAACGATTCCTCGTAGCAACCTGACCCATAGGAGCCATCAATGACCGCGCCCACCATCGAGAAGCCGATCCTTTCCGAACAGACCCTCGCCAACTTCGCCGAGCGGGCACCAACCTACGACCGGGAGAACCGCTTCTTCAGCGAAGACTTCGAAGAGCTCCGCGCATCCGGATTCCTCAAGATCCACGTCCCCACTGATATGGGCGGCCTCGGCCTCAACCTTCCCGAGACACTCGAGCATCTCAAGGCGATTGCCTACCGCGCGCCTGCAACCGCGCTTGCCACGAACATGCACCTCTACTGGACAGGTCTCGCTTCCGACCTTCGCCGGCAGGGCGACAACTCGCTCGAATGGATGCTCCAGGCAGCCGCGGATGGCGAAGTCTTCGCCGCAGGCCACGCGGAGCACGGGAACGACCTCGCGGGATTCCTTTCCACCTGCAAAGCCGAGCGCGTGGACGGGGGCTACAAGTTCACCGGCCGGAAAATGTTCGGAAGCCTCACGCCCGTTTGGACCAAGCTTGGCCTCTGGGGCATGGACACCTCCGACCCCAACGCCCCGATGATGGTCCACGCCATGCTCGATCGGAACGCCGGCGGCTTCCGCATTGAAGAGACGTGGGACACGCTCGGCATGCGCGCCACCGCGAGCCACGACACGATTCTCGAAGGCGCCTTCGTGCCTGATAGCCAGGTCATGCGTGTCCTTCCAGCGGGCGCGGTGGACCAGTTCATGTTGACGATTTTCGGCTGGGTAGAGCCGATGTTCGGGACCATCTACCTGGCCGCGGCCCAGCGCGCGATGGATGTCGCAGTCGAGGCGGTGAAGACAAAGACGTCGCTCGCCCTCACGCGTTCCATGGCTTACCACCCGGAGATCCAGCACAACGTGGCCGAGATGTTTCTGGCCATCGAAGCCGCCTCCGCTCAGGTTGACCGCATTGCCAGCGATTGGACCAACGGCGTCGACCATGGCGGCATGTGGCCGGCCAAGCTCGTCGCGGCCAAGCAGAACGCTGCCGAAGCGGCGAAGCTGGTGGTGGACCGGGCCATGACAATCAGCGGTGGCTTCGGCATGTTCAAGCGAAGCGAACTGGAACGGCTCTACCGGGACATTCGTTGCGGCGGTTTCCACCCGGCAAACTCCATGCTCGTGCACGAAATCGTGGGCAAGAGTTGCCTCGGCATCGACCTCGGTGAACAGCCGCGCTGGGGATAGCATCCTCCGCCGCGATCACGAGAAAAGGGCGCACCGCTAGGTGCGCCCTTTTGCTGTCTCAGCCTCACTTCCGGATCACATAGGGGTTTTGCCTCCCCATACCCCGGAGACTTCCCCGCACAATCGGGGATTCGCCAATGCGCTGGCTACCCACTCGGAACCTACTCTCCTAAACAAGTGTTGTTGCCCGGGCGTGCCCCGGGATCGCCCTGGAGGGATACATGGGTCCTGGTTCGCCAGTCGCCGCATTCATGGAACGCTGGAACGAACTCCCGCGAAACCGGCAGTACGCCCTCATCGCGCTCGGTGTCGTCGCGATTATCGGCGTGTACTTCGTTTTTCTTTCGTCCAGCAATCCGCGCATGGTGGTCGCCTTCAGCGGGTTAGCCCCAGAAGACAGCGCCGCAATCGCCGACGAGCTGGAATCGCGCGGAATCAAGTACGACATCGGCGCGGGTGGGGCCAACGTTTCCGTTCCCGCGAACCAGGTGGCCAACGTTCGCCTGGCGCTCGCCCAGGCTGGCCTCACCGAAGGCGCCGGCGTCGGCTTCGAAATCTTCGACAAGACGAACTTCGGCGCGACCGACTTCCACAACCAGGTCAACTATCTCCGCGCCCTCACCGGCGAGCTCACGCGCTCCATCAACACGCTCGAGCCGGTGAAGGCCAGCCGCATCAACATCGTGCTTCCCTCCGAACGCTTGTTTACCGAAGACCAGGCCGTGGCCACCGCCAGCGTGCTTCTCGAGCTTCGCCCCGGCATTCGCCTGAACGAACAGCAGGTCGCTGGCATCGTGAACCTTGTTTCCCACTCGGTTGAAGGACTCGACAAGTCCGGCATCACGGTTATCCAGAGCACCGGCGAAGTGCTCTACGACGGGGCTACCTCCGGGTCACCATTCGCGGTCGGCGCTTCGGCCACCCAGATGGACATGCAGCGCAAGTACGAAGCTGCGCTTCAGCGGGACCTCAACTCGATTCTCGCGCAGGTCGTTGGCCCCGGTCGGAGTGCGGTGACCGTTCGCGCCGCCATGAACTTCGACTCCGTGACGGAAATGTCCGACCAATTCGCCGCCGCCGAAGATTCGGTGCCACGCAGCACCAGCACGACGACCGAGACCTTCAACGGCAATGGCATCACCGTCGGCGGGATTCCCGGGACTGGCACGAACGCCGGCGACGACCCCGACACTGAGGCCACCGGCGAGAGCCAGTACACCCGCTCGGAAACCACGACCAACAACGAAATCAGCCGAACAACCACCGAGACCATTCGCGCTCCCGGACGCATTGACCGCCTCAGCGTTTCGGTGGTGCTCGACGAGAGCGTGACGCCCGCGCAGGAAGCCAGCATTACCAGTGCCGTCGCCGCCGCCGTCGGGCTGGACCAGGCACGGGGCGACCAGCTGAGCGTCACCCGCCTCCCCTTCGACGAATCCGTCCTGGACCAGTTTGCGGTCGCCGAATCCGGCGCCTTCGACATGGGTTTCGCGATGGATGTGTTCAAGGGCTTCATGCTCATCCTCGCCATCGTCCTTGCCTTCGTGCTGCTGATGCTGCTCATGCGGTCACTTTCGAAGCGCCAGCTGATGCTCGGAGTTCCCCAGCAGCCCGCCTACCTCGTGCAGGGCGCCGCGCCGCTCGCGCTCGACGCTCCGCAACCCACGCCCCAGCAACTCGCTCAGCTCAGTGTGAGCGCCGACCCACACGAATCGCGTGTGTTCACCCTCGCCGAATCCAATCCCCGCGCAGTCGCCGATGTGGTCCAAACGTGGATGCGGGAGGACGGCTAGCGCGATGGTCACCACTCGCAGGCCCGGTGAAGAAAAGCTGACCGGCCGTCGTAAGGCGGCCGCGTTGCTGATCACCCTCGGTAAGGAGCGCTCCTCAGAAGTGCTTCGTCACATGAGCGACGAAGACATCGAACGCCTCACCTGGGAAATCTCCGCGATGGGCGAACTGCACGCCGACCTGCGCCGCAAGGTCATCGAAGACTTCGAAGAAGCTGCCGTCGCGAACAACGTCATTTCCATCGGTGGGCTGGACTACGCCGAAGAACTACTCCGCATGGCCCTCGGCGACGACAAGGCGCACGAGCTCATCGACCGGCTGTCCGCGTCTTCGCCGCAGGTGCCGTTCGGGTTCATGCGCCATCTCAACGTGACGCAGCTCGTGAACTTCCTCAGCAACGAGCATCCACAGACGGTCGCGCTCCTCATTTCCTTTCTTTCGCACGAAAAGGCCGCCCAGGTGCTGTCCGCGCTAGAGCCGGACGTTGCCGCCGACGTTGCCCGGCGCGTCGCCAACATGGAGCGGGCCAACCCGGAAATCGTCGCGGAGGTGGAGTCCGTGCTCCGCCGCAAGCTCAGTTCGGTGCTGCAGCCCGCGCGCGATACCCAGCCCGTTGGCGGCATCGAAGTACTGGTCGAACTGCTCAAGCAATCCAACCGCATGACGGAAAAGACCATCATCGAAACGCTCGAAGAACAGGAACCCGAACTTGCGATGGAACTCAAGAAGCGCATGTTCGTGTTCGAAAACGTCGCGACGCTCGACGACCGCTCCATCCAGCGAATCCTGCGCGAAATCGAAGTGCGCGACCTCGGCCTAGCGCTCAAGGCCACCCCCGACAACGTGCGCGATTGCATCACCCGGAATATGTCCACCCGCGCCGCCGCGATGCTGAAAGAGGATATGGAGGCGTCCGGCCCGGTGCGCATGCGCCAGGTTGAAGAGGCACAGTCCCGAATCGTAGAAGTCATCCGTCGTCTCGATGACGCCGAAGAAATCGTGATTTCCCGCGGAGGCGACGATGAGCTCGTTGCCTAGGCTTCGCATCATTCGCGCGGCGGAATCTTCCGGCGACGTGTTCGTCCTCGGACAGGAGAACCGCCAACTCGCGGGCGCCGAATCCAGTGTCTCCGATGCGATGACGCTGGTTCGAAACGCACACGAGCGGGCCGCCGCAATCGTTGCCGCAGCCGAACAGGAAGCTCGCCAGCTCCTCGCGCAGGCCGAGCAGCAGGCTGGCACGGTCCTCGCCCAGGCGCATCAGCAGGGCCGGGAATCGGGTATGGCCGAAGGGCTCGCCGCCGGGCAAGCGGCTGCGGCAAACCAGTTCGCCGAATACCTGGACATCCTCCGCAAAGCCGCCAGCGAGGGCCAGCAGGTGCGCGACCAGGTCGCTGGCGATGCCGCACCCGTCGTTGCACGTGCGACCATGCTCGCTGTCCGCCGCATCGTCGGCGAGTACTACGAAAGCGACCCATCGCGCACCGCCGAAACCGTGCGCGAAGCACTCCGCGCGGCTTCCGGCCAGGAAATCCTTTCGATTCGTGTCCACCCGGATATCGCCGGGCGCGTGTCCGCTTCGCTCATCGAAGGCGCCCACTACGTGCAGCCGGACGACGGCGTGGCAATCGGCGGCTGCATCATCGACCTGCGCGAAGGCAGCATCGATGCCAGCCTTTCCGGTCGTCTCGACATGATGGAGCTGGCGCTCACGCGAGCCGCCGGGGAGCCGCAGTCGTGACCGCCGCAATCCAGTCCGTGTTAGATGCAGCCGCCACCGCCGAAGTCCATGGGCGTCGTGGCACCGTTGTCCGCAGTAGCGGCGAAACCGTCGTCGTGCGCGGTGCGAACTTCCGCATGCACGAACTGGTGTTCGTCGAAGACCCGGCCGGCCGCCCGCTGGCCGCCGAATGCACCGGCTCCCACGGCGCTGAAGCGACCCTATCGATGCTCGACCGCGGCATCGTCACCGTGGGTGCGACCGCCCACGCGAGTGGCGCCGCCGCTTCCGCGCCAACTGGCGACGCCATCCTCGGGCGCGTGCTCGATGGCCTCGGCCGCCCACTCGACGGTGGCCGCCCGCTTCACGGCGTGCGCTGGCTCCCCGTCTACAGCGAACCCCCGAGCCCGCTTCTCCGCGAGCCCATCACTCGCCGTATGGGCACGGGCGTCCGCGCCATCGATGGATTCATCACCCTTGGCCGCGGTCAGCGCGTCGGCATCTTCGCGGGCTCCGGCGTGGGCAAAAGCACGACCATGGGCATGCTCGCCCGGGGCACCGAAGCCGACGTCACCGTCATCGCCCTTATCGGCGAACGCGGCCGCGAAGTTCGCGACTTCATCGAACACGACCTCGGGATCGAAGCGCTGCAGGACGCCGTCATCGTGGCCTCCACCGGCGACAACCCGGCCGCGATGCGCCTCTGTGCCGCCAACGCGGCCACCGCCATCGCCGAGTCGTTCCGCGACGAGGGCCGCGACGTCATGCTGCTCTTCGATTCGCTCACCCGCGTGGCCATGGCCCAACGCGAAATCGGTCTCGCCGCGGGCGAACCGCCGGCCACCCGTGGCTACCCGCCTTCGGTGTTCAGCCTGCTGCCGCACCTGATGGAGCGCACCGGGCCGGGGCAGCGCGGCAGCATCACCGCCATTTACACCGTGCTCGTCGACGGCGACGACCTTGAGGAACCCATCGCCGACATCTCGCGCGCGACGCTCGATGGTCACATCGTGCTCAAGCGTTCGCTGGCCACCGCCGGGCACTATCCTCCGATCGACGTGCTGGGAAGTGTTTCGCGGCTCATGGCCCGGGTCGCGGAACCCCACCACCAGACCGCCGCGCGACGGGTGCGCAGCCTGCTCGCCGCACACGAAGAAGCGCGTGATCTCATCAGCATCGGCGCCTACGTCCGTGGCTCCGACCCCGAGGTCGACGGCGCGCTGGACGCGCTCCCCGATATTCACTCGCTCCTCCGCCAGGACGCCGCTGACGTTTCGTCGTTCGAATCGGTCGTTGACGGGCTTTGTGCGGTCGCGGGCATCGCGCGGCCGTCCAGCGAGAGCGCCGACACAGAAGACACTCCATTGGAGAACGAGGCCCCCGCAATGGAACCCGAGTTCGTTGACGGCGAAGTCGTCTCCGAACCGGACGCCACCGGCGAACCGTCCGCCCCTGACGAGTTCGAAGACACAGCGGAGGCTGCCTGATGGCACGCTCGATCAACCGCCTGCGCAAGCTCGCTACCTACCGCTCTCGCCTTGAGCGCGTGCAGGAGGCTCGCCTCGCCCTGGCCCGGCAGGACAGCATTCAGCGCGAATCGTCGCTCCAGGAATCACGTGAGCGGCTGGACGCCATGCTTTCGCTGGAAGGCGCCAATCGCGGCGAGGTCGACCCGGCCGTGCTTGCGGCAGGCTCCGGCTATGCCGTGCGCATGAACCGCGAAATCGAAACCCGCGCGCGCACCCTCCAGCACTATCGCTCGCTCGAAGACAAGGAGCGCCAGCAGGTGCTCGAACTCCGCCGTGATCGGCGGGCAATGGAATCGCTGCTCGAACGCGAGCTCGAGCGCGAAGCCGAAGAAGAACGCCGCACCCAGGCCCAGCGGCTCGATGAACGCGCCGGGCAGACATGGTTGCGCAACCGCGGCTAGTTCGCGGCACGCATCAAGATAGAAGGAGGACACGATGGACGTCTTTGGCGACACAACACTTGGAACGGTAGGGCGATGGCTGAACGGCCTTTCCAGCCGCCAGGGTGCGATTGCCGACAACATCGCGAACATCGACACGCCCGGTTATCGCCGCCGCGAGGTGCCATTCGAAGCTGAGCTTCGGCGAGCCACCGCGTCGGGCAGCGAGCGTCTGGCCGTGACCCACAGCAGCCATATGCCAATCGCGCCTTCTCGCGGCAACAGCAACGGTCTGCAGGCCACGCAACTCCTCACGTCCGACCGGCTCGACGGCAACAACGTCGATATCGACCAGGAAATGGTTTCCCTGGCGGAAACGCAGCTGCGCTACCAGGCGGCAGCGAGCGCGCTCAACTCTCGCATCAGCCAGGTGCGCAACGTCATCCAGGGCACCTAAGGAGCACCACGATGGGAATCTTTTCAACGCTTCGCGCCACGACCTCCGGCCTCACAGCCCAGCGCGTCCGCATGGACGTCGTCAGCTCCAACGTTGCCAACATGGACACCACGCGCGCCGCCGACGGCGAAGGCCCTTACCGGCGCAAGATCGTCAATTTCGTCGACGGCACGAACGACCAGCCATTCGCCAACGTGGTTCGCAACCTGACCGGCCAGGCCGATGGCGGCGTCGTTCTCGCCCGTGTGGGAGAAGACAACGTCACGCCCACACGCCAGGTGTACAACCCCGCCCATCCTGACTCCAACGAAGACGGGTTCGTGGAAATGCCGAACGTGAACCTGGTGACCGAGATGACGGACCTCACCTCCGCGAACCGCTCCTACCAGGCGAACGCGACGGTGCTCAACGCCATCAAGCAAATGGCTCTCCGCGCCCTCGATATCGGCGCTCGCTAGAACCTCACGTACGGATAGGGGATTCCCCGCCGCGACATACACGAAAGGAAGCACCGGACATGGAAATTGGACGGATTCAGGGCGCAGCCCTACCACCCCAGACTGGGATGCAGACCGGTAACGTCACCGGTGGCTTCGCCGACATGCTCGGCAAGGCTCTCGGCGAATTGCAAGCGGTGAGCGACAACGCCAACGCAAAGGTCAACGCCCTGGCAACCGGCCAGGACGTCGAACTCCATGAGGTGATGATCGCGCTCGAGGCGGAAAGCCTCGCGACCAGTCTCGCCACGAACGTCCGCAACAAGGCCGTCGAGGCCTACCAGGAAGTTTTCAGGATGCAGATGTAATGTCACTGCTCATCGAAGGCGCC
>CAZDZP010000062.1:0-11511 GCA_964509855.1 uncultured Anaerolineaceae bacterium
GTCTTCGACCTCATCGAACCCTTCGCCGGCTACGCCTTCAACAAGGCGCACAGCTGGTGCTACGGCAACATCGCCTACCAAACCGCCTACCTGAAGGCGAACTACCCGGCGCAGTACATGTGCGCCCTGCTCCAGCTCACCCACAACTCGCCCGATACCTACTCGCGCATCGCCTCCGCCGTGGCCGAATGTTCGCGGCTGGGCATCGAAGTACTGCCGCCCGACATCAACCACAGCCGCGAAACCTTCACCGTCGAGCCGCGCTCCGATGACGCGCTCGCCATCCGCTTCGGCCTCGGCATCGTGAAAAACGTTGGCGAAGGCTCGGTCGAAGGCATCATCGCCTCGCGCGACAAGGACGGTGAATACAGGGACATCGAAGACTTCTGCAAGCGCGCGGACCTCAGTTCGGCCAACTCCCGCGTGGTCGAACACCTCGCGATGGCCGGCGCCATGGACATGCTCGGCTACGACCGCGGCACGCTGGTGATGAACGCCGAGCGCCTGATTTCGCTCGCCCGCCGCGAAAAGGAGCTGCGCGATAGCGGCCAATCGACCATGTTCGACCTCTTCGGCGACCAAGTTTCGACGCCCATGCCCGCGCTCGACCTGCCCTACTCCCCGGTTTCGCCCGAACAGATGCTGGCCTGGGAAAAAGAACTGTTGGGGGTCTACATCTCCGAGCACCCCTTCCAGGCAGCCGCGACCGAGGTTGCGCGCTTTACCAGCCACTCCATCACCGATGTCAACGCCGAGCTCGCCGGCCAGGTCATCACGCTCGCCGGGATGATCACGCGCACGCAGGTGCGCAACACCCGCGACGGGCGCAAGTTCTACATCGCCGAAATCGAAGATCTTTCTGGGAGCACCGAACTTACCGTTTGGAACGACGCGCTCGAACTGACGGGCGAAGAGATGTGGGCGGAAGGGCGCGTCATCGTCGCCTCGGTTGAATGTCGTGAGCGCGGCGACCGCATCGGACTGAGCGTCCGCAAGGCCGCCGCCTACGACCGCTCCGAGGGGACAGTCGTCGGGTTCCTCCCGGAACAGTTCCAGCCACAGGAAGCGAAGAAGCCCTCGCGTTTCAGCGGGTCGCGTGACAACTCGGGTGCTGGCGCGCCAGCTAACGCCAACGGGCAGGCGAACGGTAACGGCCATGCGTCCAACGGGAACGGCGGTTACCGCAACGACAACAACGGCGCAAATGCGTACTCCAACGGCAACGGCAACGGCAACGGCAACGGGCACGGGAATGGACACGGAAACGGCCAGAAGGGCTACGCGCAGACGCCGAACCCGGTATCGGTTCCCGCGGCTGTCACGCCCGCCGATTCGGGTCTGCTCGTGGTCACGCTTTTCGAAAGCGAGAACGAACGCTCCGATACCCTGCTGCTTAAGACGATCGCCGGGCTACTCGCCGAACACCCCGGGGACACGCGCGTCAATCTCGTGATTCACGACACCGCCGGCGAAGAGAGCGAATTCGAACTGCCGGCCGCTGCCGGCGACGACGACCTCGTGTCTACGCTTCGCGACCTCCTCGGCAAGAAGGGCAAGGTAGTGCTGGCAGGGGCAAAGACTGCCGCAGCCGTCCGCTAGCGAACTCGGCTCGCCCTCTTGCGGCCCTGGTAAGCGCGCACCTTTCGGCGATTCCCACACACTGCCATCGCGCACCACGTCCCGCTGCGGTTCTTCGAAGCGTCGTAAAACACGTGCGGGCATCCGTCCCCAATGCATCGCTTCAGCCGCGCCCACGAGCCTTCCCGCATCGCGTCGAAGGTCACGGCAAGAAGCCAGCCCGTAACGGTCGCCGTCTCGAGCCGGGGGCCGTCGTCGCCAGCAAATCGCAGCCGCACGGATTCCGCGCCGGCAAGATCGTCGAGATCAACGTAGGCACCCGGATCGTATTCAGCAGCGGCATTGCGCAGCGCGAGTTCCCGCAGAGTCCGGCGAAGCACCCGCAATCGCGGTAGCTCTTCGACTCCGAGCCCGAGGTCGGCTGGAACTTCGTATTCGCTGAACCACGTGGCCGCTCGTTCCGTCGTGGAAAGCGCGTCCACGACAGGCACCCCACGTACCAGCGCCGCGACGAGCGTCCGCTCGAGGCCCGTGGCCGCCGCGATTGCCGCCTGGCTGGCGCCCTCGCCATGACGGCGGCGCACCTCCGCCGCGATCTCCTCGCGGATGCCGGGGACCCCGCCAAGCTGTTCCGAATTGAGGAACGCCTGCAGCACACCCAGCTTGCCCGGTGCACGGTCTCGATCTTCAGGTGTGAGCGTTGCCATACAACCAGTATGCGGCATCCTGCGCTGGATTAACACCATCAAAAGCGCTTGACAGGTTAGTAGCCGATTTTCCATTCTGGCACACAGCATTGGCGTCAGCCCTTCTTGGAGTTCCTCATGTCACCCAAGCCCCGTCTCCTCATCGGCACCCGCAAAGCCCTCTTCATCTACACCGGTAACGAAGCGCGGACCGAATGGTCCATCTCGAAGCCGATCTTTCCCGGCTGGTCCACCTACCACGCCGCCGTCGATACCCGCGATGGCAAGCCGCGCATCTATTCGGCCACGAGCCACCCCGTGTGGGGACCCAGCGTCGCCAGGAGCACCGACGGCGGCGAGACGTGGGACCAGCGGAGCGAGGGACTCGGGTTTCCCGCCGATATGGGACTCACGATCGCCTCCGTGTGGCACGTCCAGCCTTCGCTGGATAGCCAGCCGGGCGTTGTCTACGCGGCGACGTCGCCCGGTGGTCTCTTCCGAAGCGATGACTGGGGCGAGACCTGGCGCACGAACGATGCCATCAACCGTCACGACTATCGCCAGTTCTGGCAACCGGTTCCCGGCGGCCCAGCAACACCCGATATCCAGCGTGTGCAGAGTGCGGCTCACTCCATCCAGGTGGACCCGCATGACCCTCGGCACTTCTACCTCGTAATCAGCGGCGGCGGTTCCTGGGTAACGCACGACGAAGGCGCCACGTGGCGGCTATTCGCACAGAATGCGGAATCGAAAACGGAAGACTGGAAGGTCTTCGTTTCGCAATCGCTTTCGGGAAGCGGACCCGACCTCGACCCGGCCGCCTTCTTCGACATGCACCGCTTGCGGCTCGATCCCAAGCGCCCCGGCCACCTGTGGACCCAAACCCACGTCGGAGTCTTCCACTCCTCCGACGGTGGAGATTCCTGGAAGGACGTTTCCGCCGGGTTGCCCTCGTTCCACGGCTTTCCGATCGCCGTTTCCAGGCGCGAACCGAATGCCGTCTTCGTGGTCCCGCTCGAGGTCGGCGATGGCAACTTTCGCGTCTGCGATGGACAGTTCGCCGTCTATCGGACACGGGATTGCGGTGGGACGTGGGACAAGCTCTGCAACGGCCTTCCAGGTCCGGACAACTACCAGAGCGTGTACCGCGAAGCGCTGGACACCGATGGCATGGAGCAGGAAGGCGTGTTTGTCGGCACGAGCAACGGCCAACTGTTTGGCAGCCTCGATGGTGGCGACAATTGGCGGCAACTCCCGGGGATGCTGCCGCCAATCCTCTCAGTCACCTGCGCCTACTTCTAGCGCCTTTGGCGCCGGGCGACTTCCAGCCCGGCGTGCCAGCCGGGTGCGCGAGTACCCAGAGGCGGCGCAATTGTGCTCAATTCGATACCTGAGCGGTGCAGCAGCCAGGATATGACGGAGTCCGAAGTCCACATTTCGGTGGTGCCGCGAACGCGTCGCCCCCACGTGTAGCGAGGAATTCTGCGTGCCAGGCCGAGGATCGTTTCGGCTGTGGAACAGTCCGTGGAGAGGACCTGTGGTTCGCCTGTCGCCCACTGTTCGTCGGGAAAGACGCCCCCCGGGGTGCACTGCAGCGCCCACCGGAAGAGCCTGAAGCGTCCGAGGCTTCGCATGCCGACCGGTCCGATTGCCACCGGTGGCGACGCTCCGCGCTGGAACTCGGGCGTTAACTCGATGGCGTAGGCAGTGCCGTCCGACGTTCGAACGCGGAGGGCGGAGTGGACCAGGGCGGTCCGCGGCCGGCGCGACCGCGCAGCTTCCACTGCCTCCCACAGGCGCAGGATTGCCTGCTGGAAGCGCGAGGTCTCGGCGCCGACAGGCAACCAGAGCAAATCCACCGAACAGTCAGTCACGGCTGCCTCCGGCGTCATGCTATCCGCTGGACGCGAAAACGGGAGGGGCCAAGTGGCCCCTCCCGTCGGGTGGAACGTCGCGAACGAACGTTACTGCTTGATGTCGATAACCAGGCGCGCCGGGCCTTCGAGGCGGGTGACCTTGAAGCGTGAGACCTCGTCCATGCCGAGGAACCAGTCGACGTGGGCTTCGAAGTCGCACGCCTGCATGCCTTCAACGATGGCGCCGCCCGGTCCTTCGAACTCGCGCACGTTCACGGTGACGTTGCCGCCGTCGTCGTGGGCTTGCGCCCCCTGCAGCCGGATGGCGAGGATCGCTTCGCCGTCCAGGCTCACGGTCTCTCCCGAGCCGCACTGAGTCGCTTCGTCGACGTAGCCGATGACGCCGCCGGGCACTTCTTCGCCTTCGAATTCGAAGACGATACGCTCCCAGCCGCCTTCTTCGGGATGCACGCCGAGGCGAACTTCCTTGAGGACGGCGACGCCAGTGGCCGGGTCGGTAGGCCATGGCTTGAGCGACCAGTCTTCGGTTTGGCCGAAGCCGAGCGGGTCGATCACGCCGTCGATGGGCCCGATGGGCGTGGGTTCCGCGGTGGGTTCGGGCGTTGGCGTGGAGGGTTCGTTGGTCGGCGATTCCGCGGGCGTTTCGTTCGCGGGCTGCGTGGGCGTTGCGGTCGGAGTGCTAACGTCGTCGTCGTCGCCACAGGCCCCAAGCAGCAGGCCCAGGGCAATGACGGGGCTTCCGAATCGAATGAACGTGGAACGGTTCATGGCGTCGTTTTCCTCGGGAGGTAGTTTTCTACTCCTCCAGACGTCAATTGGACGCCGCGGGTTTCATCCGCGCACTCCCCTCTTCGGGGGAGCCTTCAGGCGCGCTTTACGCGCTCGAGGGTGCGCCGCATCGCATCGAGGTGCTCGGCATCGTGCTTGAGCCAGTAGTCCACCCAGGTGGAAACGGTGTAGTTCCCCTGCGCCTCGTGTACCCCTGGTCGCTCCCACTCCGCGCCAGAAAGTCGCTGGAGCATGTTCACACTCGCCTGCCGTTGCAGTGCGAGGTCGCGCAGGAGTTTCTGGGTGTCGTCACGGGTCTTGTCTCGATTCGCCAGCCACTGCTCGGGTGGGAACAGCGCGAACGCCGGGTTGTCTTCCGAAAGCATGCGTTCGAGCCGCAGCCGGAAGACGAGGAACTCTTCGTCGCGCAGGTGGGCGATGCCGGTGCGAATGCTCCACTCGCCGTCGAACTCGGCATCGATGCCGTCCTCTCCACACTCCCGCACGATCTGAGCGATGTTGCGCGGCAATTCGGCCAGTCGCTCGATACGCTGGGTGGTCATTCGCTTTCATCCTCGCTGAGCAGGTCTTCCACGTCCTGGGCGCGGCGGTGCAGCACGTCAGTCAGCGTTTCTCCGAGTAGCTTCTCCACCTGCCCAACGTGGGCGCGGTCGTGGTCCACCCAGTGGGCGACCCACGACTTCACCGTGAACGGGCCGTTCTGTTCGTGGGCGCCGCCACGTTCCCATTGCTCCGGGGTTAGGTGTTCGAGGATGTTCATGGTCGCCTGGCGCTGCAGGGCGAAATCGCCGAGCAGTTGTTCCTTGCGGTCCCGCGCCGTGCTGCGATTGCGGGCCCACGCCTGCTCATCGAAGTCCGGGAAGGTGGGGTTGTCTTCCGCCAGCATTCGGACCAGCCGCATGCGCATTACCATCGATTCGTCGTCACGAAGGTGCGCGAGGATGGTCCTCAGGTTCCAATCCCCGTCGAAGAGTTGGTCGAGCTTCGGCTCGCGTACTTCAGCTAGCAGGTGTGCCACGGTACGCGGCGTCGCCGAGAGTTGCTGCATGAGTTCGTGTGGCATCTTGAAAGTATAGGCAGACGCGGGTTCCGCGCGTTGGGCGCACTCGCTATAAAATCCAGTAATGACCTCACCCATCGAATCACGTCACAACGTCAACGGCGTCGAACTCACCGTCTTCGAATGGCCCGGCGAGGGCCGGCCCGTCTTCTTCGCACATGCCACTGGGTTCCACGCGCGCTGCTGGGACGAATCCATCCGCCTATTGCCCGGGCGCCACTGCTTCGCCGTCGATATGCGCGGCCATGGCCGGTCGACCAAGCACGACCCGCCCTACTCGTGGCTCCAGTTCGGGCACGACACGGCGGAGCTGGCGGCTGCTATCGGTCTACTGGACGCCATTGGCGTCGGCCATTCCATGGGCGGCCACTCGGTGACCTATGCTGCAGCGCACCAACCTGGCGCGTTCGCGGGACTGCTGCTGCTCGACCCCGTCATCCTGCCGAAGGAGGCTTACGGCGTTCCCCGCGGCACTGAGCACTTCGCCTCCCGCCGCCGCAACGAGTGGGCCTCCGCCGACGAGATGTTCGAACGCTTCGCCTCGCGGCCGCCCTATGGCTCATGGCACCCGGCGGTGTTGCGCGACTACTGCGACTACGGGCTGCTGCCGAACCCGGGCGGGGAAGGTTTCGTGCTCGCCTGCCCGCCGCAGGTGGAAGGCAACATCTACCTGATGGGCGGCGATGGCGAGATCTACGAAGAGATCGAGTCGCTCGAAATTCCCACGAGGATCGTCCGCGCCCGCCCACGGACCGAAGCCGACGAGGGTGCCTTCAATGCTTCGCCTACGTACCCCGGGGTCGTTTCGCACTTCAAACGGGGAACGGATGTGGCGTACCCGGAACTCACGCACTTCTACCCCATGGAACAGCCCGGGCTTGTGGTTTCCGAACTCGCGGAACTCGAAAAAGCGATGGTGTAGCGGGCAGGCTGCGGAAGGAAAGGAACGGTAATTCACCCCAAAGAGTGAGGAACCAGGTCACAGGCAACGGCGTTTGGAACGGTGCATGACACACATGCAAGGAGAAAACCGTGAAACAGAACCGTTTGCTTGGTGGCACACTCTTCGCAGCCGCCATCGGAAGCTTCGCATTGATCGGCGCAGTCGCCGCGTTTAACAACAACAGCGACACGCCTTCAACGCCGCCGCTCCCGGAAACCCCCGTCACCGGAACGCCCGGGATTTACATCCCCGGCAAGGCCGATGGTGAAGCCCTCCACAAGGCCCGGCTCGACCTGGCCGAACGCCTCGGCATCGACCCCGCGCAGATCCGCCTGGTTTCGACCAGCGCTTCCGGCTGGGACGGCTGCCTCGGCGTCGTTGACCCGGCAGCGAGCTGCCTCCAGATGTTCCTCGTCGGCACCATCGCCACCTTCGACGTGGGTGGTCCGGCCAGCCATGTCATGTATCGCTACCACGTTGGGGACGGCCGCTTCGTCGCCACCGACTTCCTCGGCGAAGGCATCACCATCACCGATGGTGTCCCCGTTCCCGCCGAAATGACGCTCGACGCGAACGCGATGCTGGCCGAATACGTTCGGCAAGACCTCGCGCTCCGCCTCGGCGTTGACGTCGAAGAGGTGAAGGTGACGAGCAACCTGCCCGTTCTCTTCAGCAACCTCTGCCTCGGTTTCCAGGCAAGCCCCGACCAGGCCTGCGCCGAAGCACTCGCCGAAGGGGCCATCATCCTTCTTGCCGTGGACGGCGAGGAATATCGCTACCACGTGAGCCATCACGGCATCGTTGCCGTCAGCTTCGAAGAGGGCGAGACCACGATCGACGTGGACGAAGCCCAGCGCGACCTGCAGCAGAAAACGCTGGAAGACCTCGCCGAACAGCTCGGCGTTGATGTCGAAACCCTCTCTGTCGCGTCGTTCAAGAACGTGACCTGGCCCGATGGCTGCATGGGCGTCTACTACAAGGACGCGCTCTGCAGCATGGCGCTCGTTGAAGGCTTCCGCGCCGTGCTCGTGGATGCTGACGGCAACGGCTACCTCTACCACGGCGGCAACGGCGAGTTCATCGCGGTGTCGTTCATAGACCCCGACGAGATTCGCGTCGGCGAACCCGTCACCGAGTCCGAGGGCGAAGAGGGCCCGGGTGAAGGTGAAGAGCCGGGCCGTATCATGGAACCGCGCCAGGCGATGACGGAACACCTCGCCAACGCCCTCGGCGTGAGCGGCGACGAGATCACCATCGCTTCGTTCGAGGATGTGACGTGGCCCGACGGCTGCCGCGGCGTCTACTTCAAGGACGCCCTCTGCACCCTCGCCATCACCGACGGTTGGATCGCCACGCTGCAGGTGAACGGTAGCGACGCCACCTACCTGTACCACGGCGACATCAACTCTGGATTCACCGCGGTGTGGGAACTTGATGAGAGCGAATACACCCTCGGCGAGCCGCTGGAGGTGGCCGCGGGATAGCCCTCTACGAACCCCTCAACTCCTTTGCTTGAACGGGGGCGGTCGAAAGGCCGCCCCCGTTTTTGCCTTGCTTCGCGAAATCCCCCGTCTTTCCGTGAACATGCCCCTACGGGATGCGCGTAAAGCTCGATGCTGATGGCATGGAAACGACGTAGTTCCCAGGGGATAGTTTCGTGCCAGATATTGCTCTTTATGCCGGTGCCGTGGCGCTCGTGTTTTTCCTCCGCGTGATTGGGGTCGCAGTCGGCACCATTCGCATCCTGCTCACCAACCGGGGCATGCAAATCTGGTCGGCGATTCTCGGATTTATCGAGGTGCTGGTCTATGTCGTTGGCATCGGCGTCGTGGTGAAGGACCTGACTGATATCCCGATTCTGATGAGTTACTGCGTTGGCTTTTCTATCGGGAACGTCGTTGGGATCCGCATCGAACAGCGCATGGCAATTGGGTATGTGAGCCTGCGCGTCATATCCAAGGGCAAGGGATTACCGATCGCGGCGGCGTTGCGTGACAAGGGTTTCGGCGCAACGCTCAGCAGTGGCGAAGGCCGGGACGGAACCGTTGGAATCGTGACCGCCGTCATTTCGCGCAAGCAGTCGCGCGAAGCGATCAATCTCGTGCAGTCGCTCGACGCCGACGCGTTCATGGTTGTGGACGAAGCTCGAGCCGTTTCGCGCGGTTGGTTGCCCACCAACATTGGCGGCGTACCGGTCACGACGGCACCCCCTACGCCCTCATTCGACCTGGACGTGGTTCCGCCGCCGAGCGGCAACGGTGGCGAAAGCGGATCTGGGCGACCGCCCTCGCCCCAGCAATCGACGTAGCCGCTATGCCTCCGGCACCATGGCCCGAACTTCCTTCAGGCGTGCCATCGAGGCTAGCACCTTTGGCTGGTCGTCCACGACATGACGAATGATGACGTCGCTGTAGCCCAGTTCGGCTAACTCCCGGAACTGACCGGCCACCTGCGGGATCGTGCCAATCGCCAGCGCCGAGGGGTCGAAGTGGCGGTAGCCCGCCGTCTTTTCGCGAATCTCGTCGGCTTCGGCTTCGCTGCCGGCGACGAAGATGTCCCGTCGAATCGCCGTTACGCCGGGCTCTCGCCCATGCGCCTGGCAGCGCTCCCGGTAGAGCGAAAGCTGGCTCGCCGCATCGTCCGACGACAGCCCCGGTGCCCCAAGCCAGCCATCTGCCATGCGCGCGGCCCGGTCGATGGCCGGTTCGCCGCTCGCGCCAATCCAGAAGCTGACCGGTTCTGGCGGAATGGGACGAACGGTCGCGTCTTTGAAACGAAAGCGGTGATCGCTCGACACGGTTTCACCCGCGAGCAGCTTGCGCAGCGCGTCGAGCGATTCCTCGAATGCGGAGGGGCGGGTCTTGTGGCTGACGCCCATCGCGGCGAACTGCTGTTCGCCATAGCCAAGCCCGACCTGCGCCACAAACGGCCCGGTATGAATAGCCGCGAGTGTGCCGATCTGTTCGGCCAACAGCACCGGGTTCCAGAGCGGCAGCAGGAAAAGGCAGCCGGCAGTTTGGTCGCCCCACTCGGCGAGCATGCGGCCCATCATGGGCACGTTCTGGTAGTAGGCCTCGGGCGTTGCATGGTGGTCGCCGACAAAGAGCGAGTCGAGGCCGGCCTCGTTGGCGGCGGCTGCGCGCTCGATCATCCAGCGTGCGCCGTCGCGGATTTCAGTTGGGGTGTTGGCCCGGCGGGTGCTTGTGAGAGAAACGCCAACGCGCATATGGACTCCCCTGGAGATTGCTTGTGTTCCGCACGATACCGCGTGTTCAGGCCGACTGTTACTTCCTAAACACTTAGCTACTTGCATATCTGAACGGACGTGCCAAGATAGCTGCATTGCATTTCCGGGGGATGCGTCGTGGAGCGAACAACTGGGTTGCCTTCGAAGTGGCTGACAATGGCCGCGGTGTGTTTGGGGCTGGGAATGCTCATGGTGGACACCTTCGTGGTGAATGTGGCGCTGCCCGCCATCGGCCGCGACCTCAACGCCAATCTCTCTTCGACCGAGTGGGTGGTGACGGGCTACATCCTCGTCATCGGCGTGTTCCCCGTGGCGATGGGGCGGCTGGGCGACATCTTTGGCCGCAAGCGGATGTACCTCGCGGGACTCGTGATCTTCGTCGGCGCTTCAGTCGCCTGTGGCCTGGCGCAGGACATCGGCCAGCTCATCGCCTTCCGCGTGCTCAAGGGCTTCGGCGCGGCCATCATGATGCCGCTCACGCTTTCCATCATCACGAACGCCTTCCCCGCTTCGCAGCGCGGCCTCGCGATCGGTATCTGGGGCGGCGTTTCCGGAGTTGGGTTGCTGGCTGGACCTATCCTCGGCGGGCTGCTGGCGAACAGCGGCGACTGGCGGCTCGTGTTCCTCGTGAATCTGCCGATCGGCATCATCGGCGTGGTCGCAGCGCTGCTCTTCGTCACCGAATCGCGCGACGAGACGGCGCCCCGCCGCATCGACTTCGCCGGCCTGGTCACGCTCTCGCTCATGCTTTTCCTGTTCATCTTCGGCGTGAACCAGGGCAACCACGAAGGCTGGACATCGCCGCTCATCCTCGGCTGTTTTGTAGGCGCCGCGGTTCTCCTTCCTACATTCATCCTGCTTGAATCGCGGGTGAAGGCGCCGTTGGTGGACCTCACCCTGTTCCGCAGCGGCAGCTTTGTGGGCGCGTGCGTTAGCGCCGGGCTCTTTTCAGCCGCGGTCTTCGGTTCGCAGCCATTCACCAGCCTCTTCATGCAGAACTACTGGGGATTGAGCCCGCTGCAGGGTGGGCTGGCCTTCATCCCCGCCACCCTGCTGGTGGCGCTGCTCATGCCCGTTTCCGGCATCCTCGCGCAGAAGCTTGGCACGAAGATGCGCCTGCTTATCATTGCCGGCTCGCTTTCCGTACTGATTTCCTTCATCTACCTGCTCTTCCTCGACCTGGACAGCGGCTATGCGGACGGCATGCTGCCCGCCTTCCTCCTTCGCGGTCTCGGGATTGGCCTCGTGATGTCGGCCGCGAGCTACGCCGCCGTGAGCGCTGTTCCACTGGCGAAATCGGGGCTGGCTTCAGGGACGCTCACGATGTCGCG
>CAZDZP010000063.1:0-11482 GCA_964509855.1 uncultured Anaerolineaceae bacterium
GCCTTCAGGACCGCTGTGACGGCAAGCCCGATGAACCGGGGCGTCGCGCCGTCCACCTCGCCGGCGAAGATGTATTCCAGCACCGTGAGTATCGCGAGGAAGACCGCGACCACCAGGCCAAGTTTGTAGATGCCCATCTGCGTGCTTTCCTCCGCTCGCTATTGGCCGCCGCCGCCACCACCCGCCGGGGCGGGTATGGGCGCGTGCGTGGTGGCTGTAGTGGCTGTGGTGGGGATAACCGCGTGCACGGAGCCGGGCACGCCGTAGTCGTAGGGGTGGCCTTCCACGCGCGGCGGTGCGGGAAAGTTGTGTAGCGGCGGCGGCGAAGTCGTCTGCCACTCCAGCGTGCGCGCCTTCCACGGGTTGCCTTCCGCTATCGGGCCGCGGATCCACGAGTTGATCATGTTGTAGATGAACACCAGGAAGCTTGCGGCGAGCGCGAAGGCGAAGATCGTTATCAGCAGGTTCACGGTCTCGTAGGCCGCCGGGTAGTCGGCGATGCGCCGGTTCATACCCTGGATGCCGGGCCAGTGCATGACGAAGAAGGTGGCGTTGAATCCGATGAACATCCACCAGAAATGGATCTGGCCAAGGCGCTCGTTGTACATACGCCCTGTCATTTTCGGGAAGTAGTAATACAGGGCGGCGAAGAGCGCGAAAATTTCGCCACCGACAATCGTGTAATGGAAGTGCGCCACGACAAAGTACGTGTCATGCAAATGGATGTCCGTCGGAACGTCAGCGAGGAAAATGCCTGTCACTCCACCGTTCGCGAAGTTGAAGATGACGGCGAGTGCGAACAGCATCGGCGTCTTCAGCCACAGCTTGCCCATCCAGATGGTGCCCAGCGCTGAAAGGAAAATGAGCCCCGTTGGGATCGAGATGAGCTCGGTCGCGACAAGGAAGGGCCCGTGAAGGTAGTTGGGCATGCCCGAGGTGAACATGTGGTGCGCCCACACAACACCGCTCAAACCCAGGATGCCTAAGAGCCCTCCGACTGCGTATCTGTAAGCGAACAACGGCTTACGAGAGAAGTGGCTGATGATTTCCAGTGCCAGCCCAAATCCTGGCACGACCATGATGTACACAGCCGGATGGGAGTAGAACCAGAAGATGTGCTGGTACAACAGCGGGTCGCCACCTTCCGCGGCGTTGAAGAAGCTCGTGCCGGCGACGCGGTCGAGGAGGATCATCGCCAGGCCAACTGCAAATCCCTGCGTGTAGAGCAACGCGATCCATGAGGCCACGAACACCGACCACACGAAGATGGGGAGGCGCCCCCACGTCATGCCCGGGGCTCGCATCATGATGATGGTGATGATGAAGTTCAGCCCACCAAGGATGGACGTCAGCCCGAAGGTGATAATCGCGAGATTGAAGAATAACTGTGACGAATCGGTGAGTACCGAGAGCGGCGGGTAGGCCGTCCAGCCTGTTTGGATGCCGCCGAAAAAGGGCGTCACCAGGAGCGTTACGGCGACTGGCGGAATCAACCAGAAGGTGAGCGCGTTGAGCCTTGGGAAGGCCATGTCGTCGGCGCCGATCATCAGGGGCACGGCGTAGTTCCCGAATCCGCCGAGTACCGCTGCGACCGCGACGGCCACCATGAGGATGCCGTGCAGCCCCATCACCGCGTTGAACTGCTGCGTGCTGAGGAACTGCATCTCGGCCTGTGCGAGTTCCGCCCGCATGATGAGCGCCATTACCCCGGCAAGCAGGAAGACGACGACAAAGGTCACGAGATACTGGATGCCGATGACTTTGTGGTCGGTGTTGAAGGTGAAGTACCGCTGCCAGCCCGGCACGGTGTTCTCCTTCGTCTTCATGCCGAACCATTCACGGCCCCATTGGCCCCACATGCCAATGCCCATGAGCCAGCCGAACACACCGAAGCAGAAGCCTACGGAGACTGCCATTTCCATGTGCCACGCGTCGTGGCCACTGAGCGCACGGATGAGCGCCGTAAGCCCAATGCCGAGATAAAAGAAGACCAGGCCCACACCGAGGCCGCCGCCGATAGTCGTTGCTGCGTACATGTGCTTCCTCGTGTAGTCCTATTGGCCCTGGTGCGCGGCTATCCACGCGTCGTATTCCGCTTGCTCGACCACCCGAACGGGGAAGGACATCAGCCCGTGGTCGGCACCGCAGAGTTCGGCACATTGCACGCGGAATGCCGCGTCGGTTTCGAATTCGCCCAGCGTGTGGGGAACGACGCTGAAGAACGTGGTCCTGCCGGGAATGGCGTCGATCTTGAGGCGCCACGCCGGCACCCAGAACGAGTGAACAACGTCCGCTGAATCCACGTTGAACTTCACCCGGCGGTCCACCGGTATTACCAGTTCGGCGCCCGCGCCAATGACGTTCACGCCTTCGTTCACGTAGGTCATGCTCCACGAATACTGGAACGCCAGGACATCGACTTCGATCTCGGCGTTCGGGTCGCCCCAGCCTTTTCCGCCGCTGTCAGCCTGTAGGTGCGCGAGCCCGGTCAGCCCCGGGTGGATCATGACGACGACGGCGAGGATGGCCGTCGCGCCCAGCCAGACTTTGGGAAGCGTTCCCTGCCCGTGTTGGGCTGGTCCGTCGTCTTCCGGGTCGCCCTTGGCGCGAAACACGAAAATGGAATAGCCCACCATCGTGACGACGAACATGAACACCGGGATTCCCATCCACAGCAGGAATTCAAAGATGCCGTCGAATTCCTCCGCTGATTCGGAGCCGACCGTTGGGAACAAAGGAGTGAGGAGAAGCAGTAAGCCGAATGCGGAAAGAATGATCCAGGTGACGATCACTGAAACGATGTGGCGCCTCATTGGCTGGCCCCGTCGTTTCTGCGCGATGAAGTGTTTCGCATTCCCTACCTCACGAGGTTGTTGGCGTACTTCGCCCGTGCACAGCATCGGGATTCTTGTGGAAGGTCCAACGGTCGCGCGGCCCCTAAACCGGGTACGGTGGGCCGCTGCTCCGAGTCCCGGCAGCTCCTGCTCCGCTATGCTTCGTCCAAATGAACAGGGGAACGCGAATGAAGATCGGAATTGGTATCGGCGACGGTGTAGGCAGCGGTGGTGGACTGGACGAACTGCTCGGCCAGTTCACGAAAGCCGAAAAGGACGGGTTCGCTGCCGCCTGGATGGCGAACATCTTTGGCCTTGACGCCATCACGACCCTCGCGCTTGCGGGGGGCGAGACCTCTTCGATTGAACTGGGCACCTTCGTTGTGCCCACCTACCCCCGGCACCCGGCGGCGCTGGCGCAGCAAGCGTTGACCGCCGCCGCTGCGACCGGCGGACGATTCACGCTCGGCATCGGGCTCAGCCACAAGGTCGTCATTGAAAACATGTTCGGTCTCGACTACTCGAAGCCCATCCGCCACATGCGCGAATACCTGTCGGTGCTCAATCCGCTGCTTGCGGGCGAGGCCGTGCAGTTCCGGGGAGAGGAATACCGGGTGGCCGCGCAGATAAGCGTCGCCGGAGCAGCAAAGCCGCCCGTGGTCGTTGCCGCGCTCGGTCCGCAAATGCTCAAGCTGACCGGCGCGATGGCCGACGGCACCGCCACCTGGATGGGTGGCCCGAAGTACTTGCGTGACAACGCCGTGCCGCTCATCACGGAAAGCGCGAAATCCGCCGGCCGGACCGCGCCCCGCATCATTTCGGGCTTCCCCATCGCCGTCACGGCGAATGTTGCCGAGGCCAAGGAGTCCGCGTCGAAGACCTTCGCCGTCTACGGTCAGCTGCCGTCGTACCGGGCCGTGCTCGACGTCGAAGGCGCGCCCGGCCCGGCGGATATCGCGATCGTCGGCGGGGAAGCTGAGGTCCATGCGCAGCTCAAGGACCTGGCCTCCGCCGGCGTCACCGACTTCAACGCGTCAATTTTCCCGGTGCCCGGCGACGATGCCGCAGGGGACCGCACCTACGAATTTCTTGCGTCGTTGGCGAAGTCCGGGCTCTAGCTCTTCCCTCGCTGCATGCGGGCTACGACTTCCGGTGGGAGCTCGCGGCCCGCATCCTTGAATGCCTTAAGCGTCGCTTCGCCGGCGGGCGCGAAGATCGTCGTGCGGTTGTCACCAGACCACTTCGCCGCCGCTTCGATGGGCGGGATCTGTCCCCGGAAGCGGGGCATCACGTAGCGGGACCACAGTTCGAAGCTGCGCAGCGTCTTGTCCCACGTGGCCCACTCGTGCGCCTGGAAGAGCAATGTGCCGAATCCGCCCGTCACTTCCAGGATTCGCTCGACTGCCTCGATGGCGTCGTCCGGCGTGCCGACGACGATGCCACCGGCCTTCACGGCGCCGTCAAAGGTCCAGTCGTCGAAGACGCCGGGGCGGCCAATCGTCTTTCCAAAGTACGTCGTGTAGAAGTCGGTGCAGCCGTCTTCAATGTCCCTGATCGCCTGGTGACGCGTTTCCGCGAGGTGCATGCTCACGAGCACCCGCCAGTTGTCGCGGTGGATGGTCTGCCCGTGCTTTTCCGCTTCCTCTTCGGCGATCTTCCAGCTTGCGGCGGCGTTGGTCATACCGCCCGCCTGCGACGACGTGACGGAAAGCATGCCCACGCCGTGCTTCCCTGCGGCGACTGGCCCCGCGGGCGAGAACGAACTGGCCACGGCCACGGGCATATGGGGGTAGGAATACGGAGCGAGTTGGAGCCGCGCCTGGTTGAGCGTGAACCAGTCGCTTTCGTGCGTGACGGTCTCGCCGCGGAACAGCCGCAAAACAACGCCGAGCGCTTCGTCCATGCGCTCGCGCTGGGTCAGTGGGTCGATGCCCATCATGTACGCGTCAGATGACAGCGCTCCCGGCCCCACGCCGAACATCGCACGGCCCCGTGTCATGTGGTCCAGCTGCAGCATGCGGTCCGCCAGCATGAACGGTTGGTGGTACGGCAGGCTCGATACCCCTGTTCCCAGCTTGATTCGCTTTGTGCGCTGTGCAGCGGCCGCGATTATCAGCTCCGGGGAAGCGATCGTCTCCCACCCGGCGCTGTGGTGTTCGCCAATCCACGCCTCGTCGTAGTCCAGCCGATCGAGGTGGTCGATAAGCTCGAGGTCGCGTTCGAGCGCCATCGTTGGGTTCTCGCCCACTGCGTGAAAAGGTGCCATGAAAATGCCGAACTTCATGCGCTCGGGCCGGTATTCGATGCTCAAACTGTCCCTCCAGTGGCCGCGTACGGCGCGCGGGAAGCATAGCCGCTCGCTAACAACTTCGCAGCCCAACCGCGTTGGGGACGGAATCTATCTCCATACTTTCTTCAGATGCGCTCCAAGCTTCGCCTCGGACACGGACCTACGTTGAAGTCACGGATGAGCGGCATGGCCAACCGAAATCAAACCGGAGACTTCACGAATGATTTGCCCATCCTGCTTCTCAACATCACTCATCGGCCCGCGCTCGTTGACTCGCAGCCGCAAGGGTCACCGCTCCGCAGTCATGAGCTGCGTCGACTGCTCCAACACTTTCGACGCCTACGCCATGTACGGGGCGAAGCCTCGCAAGGCGGGGGCAGCTGGCCGGGGGTTGGCAGCATGACCACCGAAGCCACAGTCCCGACCCCTTCCCTGACCGCCTGGGGCTACGAACTCCAGGCTCGCACTCCCGCAGGCGAACGCCTGCTGGCAATCGCGGAGCAACTTGGCCCTGCCTTCGCCGAATCCGCCGCTGAATATGACCGCAGCGGGGCCTTTCCATACGAAAACCTCGAAGCCATGCGGGGCACGGGCTACCTCTACGCCGCAGCTCCCGTGGAAGCGGGTGGCATGGGGGTCGACAGCCACCACGACCTCTGGGTCGCGGCCAGCCGCGTCGCGCGCGGCGATGCGTCGATCACACTGGGTTCGAACATGCACGTCATCACGATGGCGGCCTACACGCGTGGCTATCGGCGGCTCCGTGCCGCGGGCAAGGATGCGGCAGCCGACTCCGCACTTCACAGCCTTAGCCAGCTCGTTTCGGGGCGAACCGCGATCGGCGCCGCAATGAGCGAACCGGATCAGCGGCTGACCAGCCAGAACACCCGGGCCGTTGCGACCCCGCAGGGCTGGGTCATAAACGGCCACAAGATCTTCTCCAGCATGGCCCCCGCGGCGACGCACTTCACCGTCGGCGTCAACTTCACGAACGAAGACGGTGAGGAACGCTTCATGTTCCTTTTGGTGCCGTCGGACACGCCCGGAATCACCGTCAACGACGACTGGGATGCCCTGGGGATGCGTGCCTCGGGCAGCGTGTCCGTGACCTTCCGCGATTGTCTTGCCAAGGGGCCAACCAACCAGCGAGGAATCCCGGCGGGGCGCATCACGGCGGAGTACCTCGAGCTCATGCTTACCTCGGGGGCTGCGCACACGGCTGCTTCTGTTGGCGTGGTGGAAGCGGCCAACGACGTCACCGTATCCGGCGCCTGGTCGCGGATGAGGCGGCGTGGCGAGGAGTCTGTTCGGTCAACGGCGAAGCACCTGGCCGCCGAAAACGCCATCGAAGTCTCCGCCCTTCGTGCCACGTTCGAACGCGCGCTCGACAAAGTCGACGAGTACTTCTCCGTCCATGCGACCCAGCGAGGCACGCTCGACGAAGCCAACAACGTCTTTGGCGAAGTGCAACGCGCCAAGACCTTTAGCAACCAGGTGGCGCGACGCGTCGTTGACCGCGCCATGAGCATAACCGGCGGGTCTGCCTTCACCAGTGGCCACCCACTCTCAAGGCTCTATCGCGATGCTCGCGCTGGCGCATTCATGCACCCGTTGGGCGAAAACGTAGCGTACGAATACCTCGGGTCACTCGCCCTTGGGCTACGCCCCCAGGACGTCTGACCGGTTCGTTTCGGTCCCCAGCTAGTGACACGCCCGCGCCCCGGTTCCCGCCGGGGCGCGGGCTTTTTCGTGCTGTCGTGGCCGTGCCAGGTACCCAGTGATTGTGCCAACGCCGGCACCCGTGACTCTCTACTCACTCTTCAGACTTTCTCCAGAAAGGGTTCAAGGTTCGCCGGGCCACCCGCCTTACGTTAGTGATGCCCCGGGGAAACCGGGAAACACAAGGAGAACAGAGACATGACCCAGGTTAGTGACCAGCCCACCATCCGCAACGGCCTCAACGTTGACCAGATCTACGGCACGCTGGATGCCGTGAAGGGGCAGCCGTCCCTCGGCCGCTTCCAGTTCCGCGCCCAGAACCAGTGGATCGACGGCACCCACAACCGCTCGACGATCAAGGGCTTCTATGGCGCCGGCCAGGAAGACGCCACCCGGACGCACGCCATGACCGTCGACGCCGACGAACCCGCTATCCTGCTCGGCAAGGACCTCGGCCCGAACCCGGCCGAATACCTGCTGCACGCGCTCGCTGCATGCCTCACCACCACCCTGGTGAACATTGCCGCGGCCCGCAAGGTGAAGCTCACGCACGTCGAATCCACCATCGAAGGCAACCTCGATGTCAACGGCGCGCTCGGCCTGGACGACAGCGTCCGCAACGGATTTGAAGACATCCGGATCACCTTCCGCGTGCAGGGCGACGCCCCCGAGGAAAAGCTCCGCGAACTGGTTGAGCGTGCCCGGTCCCGCTCGGTCGTCTTCGACAGCCTCAGCCGCGGGGTGCCGGTAGACGTTGTCTACGCAGCGTAGTCAGCAATTCCGCATCCAAAAGCCAGCCCGCGGCGCCAGACGGCGTCGCGGGCTCTTTTTTTGTGTGCCCTGGGATAGGTCACTACTTTGCCAGGAAAGCCTCAAGCGCTTGCTTGGCCTCCGGCTCTACCAGGCTTGGCGCATGTCCAACGCCGGGCACTTCGACGGATTCTGTCCCTGGTCGAGCTTCCTTCATGTCGGCCAGGATGGAGGCGCTGAGGACGTCGCTGGTGCTGCCTCGCACCACCAGGACCGGGCACTGGATTGCCTTGAAGCCCTCCCACGGATCCGGCTGGGGAACGCTCGGGACCTTCGCTACACGCACTTCCGGGTCCATCTTCCATGCGTAGGTGCCGAGATCGGTGAGACGAACGTGCCAGCGAGCGTATTCCATCACCTCGTCATCGTTGCGGTTCGCGAGCACCTGTGCGTTTTCAGTGCGGTAATACTTCGCTACAGAGTTCAGATCGCGGAAGGCTTCAGGTGCCGAACCTGCCATCGTGAGGATGCGCTGCAGTCCTGCCGGGTCGATGGCGGGGCCGATGTCGTTCATCACGACTTTGTTGACGCGGTCCGGGTGCTTCGCGGCGTAGAACGTCGATATCAACCCGCCCATCGAAGTGCCCACGAGGCTGAAGTTGCCGATCCCGAGTCCCTGCCGCACGGCCTCCAGGTCGTCCACGTAGTTGACCATGTGGTAGCCGTCAGGCGGCCCCCAGTCGCTTTCGCCCCTACCGCGAACATCCAGGCAGTACACGTGGTACTTGTCCGCCAGCGCCGTCGCGATCGCATCGAAGACGTGTGCCTGTTGGGTGAGCCCGTGAATCATCATCACGATTGGCAGTTCTTGCGCCCCCCGGGCGATGACGTGATGCCGAACACCATTGGCGGTGAGAGTAATGTCGCGGACCAGAGTCGTCATTGCGGCCTCCCGGCTCGTACTAAAGTGAGCGGGATTGTAGGCGCTGCGTGTTTCCGCGGAAAGATAAATTCTGGACTGACTCCCTAAAGTGCCTGCCGACCCGCGAACCCACTCTCCAGCGTGTGCCAGGCCCGGATGCCGGGTTCGCCCAGCAAGTAGCACAGGAAGACGACCTCTCCGTCGCGTTCGTGGTAGAAGTCGATGAGCCCACGGAACGGGTCCTTCACTTCGATTCCCAACTGCTGCAGCATCGCCAGTTGTCGCGCGGCGACCTCGCGATACTGCTCGATAGAGGCCCGGCCGTGGGGCTCGGCCCAGGGGTCGCGTAGTAGCTGCCCATCTCCCGTGACGCCCTTGCCTTCGACTTGAGCAATGGCCTGCAGCCGCGCGCTTTCGCGCGCAGCCTCGGCCAAAGCCTTCAGCATGGGTACTACCTGCGGGAGAAGCTCCCTTGCCTCCTCCAGAGTGTAGAGACGATGCTCCGCCATCTACACGAAGAGGTGGAGTGGCATATGTACCGGGTGAACGGTGGAGCCCGATACAAGCTCCGTCGTCCCGACCAGTTCGTCCTGCACGCCCGGGCCGATGATCACGTTCCGCCCAACGTGCAGCCCCGGCGGGATGAACGCCCGCTTGCCGATGATGTTGATTCCGGCGTAAACGATGTCTGGCCGCTCCACGTTCGGCGTCGAGATATCGCCTTCGCCAACCACAGCTCCAGTCCCAACCTCCACTTCCTTGTCCAGGATGCAGTTGTCGACTACAGCGCCGCTGCGAACGATGACGTTGTGATGGAGGATGGAGTTCCGGACGACGGCCCCTTCTTCGATGATGACGCCCGGCGAAATCACCGATCGGGAAACGTGTCCGTTTACCACCGCCCCTGGCGAAACCATCGACTGGTCGGCCGAGGCCTTCGCCCCGAACTTTGCCGGCGGGCGCGGGGGCCCGGGTGTGCGCAGCATCACTTCCTGGTTGAACAGGTCGAGCTCCGGGTTTTGTTCCAGCAGGTCCATGTTCGCCGCGTGGTAGGACTCCACGGTGCCGACGTCGCGCCAGTACGACTGGTACTGGTAGCCGAATACCCGGTGCGTACGGAACATCCTGGGGATGATGTTGCGCCCGAAGTCGTGCGCGCTGGCGTCGCCTTCATCGGCATCCGCTTGCAGCTGCTCGACCAGCACATCCTTGTTGAACACATAGATGCCCATCGAAACCCAGGGCGAACGCGGGTTCGCCGGCTTTTCTTCCCAGTCGGTGATGCGGCCGTTCTGGTCGAGGTCGAGCACGCCGTAGCGGCTAGCCTCTTCGCGCGGCACCGAATACACCGCGACCGTGGCATCGGCCGCTTGGCTGCGGTGATACGCGATCATGTTCCGGTAGGAAGTGAGGTAAATGTGGTCCCCCGCGAGGATCAGCACTTCGCGCGCGTGCGATTCTTCGATCATGTAGAGGTTCTGGTAGACCGCGTCGGCGGTGCCCTGGTACCAGTCCATGTCCTGTCGCCCAAGGTAGGGCTGGAGGATCTGAACCTGGGAGTCGAGTGAGTCGAGGCCCCAGGCGCGGCCGGCGCCAATGTGATTCACGAGCGACCGCGGCCGGTACTGGGTGAGCACAGCCACGCGGGTGAGTTGGCTGCTCGCGCAGTTGCTCAAGGCGAAGTCGATGATCCGGTAATGGCCCCCGAACACGACTGCGGGTTTCGCGCGCTGTTCGGAAAGGATGGAGAGCCTGTCTCCCTGCCCACCGGCGAGAATCATGGCGAGTACGTTCTGCATTTAGTGACGTCCTTCCTTTGCGTAATTCTACGCGCGCAGGATGAACAGTGCCCCCTGCCCCTTCCGCGGGCGGCTGGGGGCGTAGGGGCACGTGGTCGTTCGTCACCGGGCGTTACACCCCGGGCAGAGCGAGACTACGAGGCTCGCGCGAGCTGTGCCTCCGTTCGCAGTACCATGGAAAATGCGCAGTCCCGGCAGATCACCGTCGAGTAGTTCGCGGCGTCGCCGGCTGATTGGGATTCGATATCGGCCAATGAAAGAACTGAATGGGCGCGCGTGATGCGGCCGCAGAGTGGGCACGGCGGGCGTGCAGCGGCGTTTCGAGTCATCTCCCTAACCTCGAGTACCTTCTTCCCCGCCGCCACAACTGTGCGCTACCCGCACGGACGCTTGTATCAGGGACTTCCCGTAGGTCACTGGCCAGAAACCCTCGTCTGGCGTGCGACCCCGCGGCGCTATACTCATTCCACAACAACCACCCGGGAGGCCCCGTGCGCGTTTGCCGAATTGCCCTGGCGCAGCTCAATACAACGGTTGGCGACATCGCCGGCAACTCGGCGCTCGTCGCCCGCGCGATTGCGGACGCGCGTGACGCAGGGGCAGACATCATCGCCGTGCCGGAACTTGCCATAACGGGCTACCCCCCCGAAGACCTTGTGCTTCGTCGCGGGTTCTGCGAGGCCTCCCGCGAAGCGCTGCTGGGTCTGGTCCCGCAAACCGACGGAATCATCGCAATCGTCGGGTTCGTCGATTGGCGCGAAGGGGAGGCCTACAACTCCGCCGCCGTCATCGCCGATGGCCACTGGGTCGATGCCTACGACAAGATTCGGCTGCCCAACTATGGTGTCTTCGACGAGGAGCGCTACTTCGCTTCGGGTACCCGGGCGCCCGTGTACGACGCCGGTGAGTTCAGCTTCGGCGTCGGCATTTGCGAAGACATCTGGTTCCCCGGCTATCCCCTCGATGCCATCGCCCTCGCCGGCGCAGAACTCATCGTCAACATCAACGCATCGCCCTACCACATGGGACGTTGGACCGACCGCGAGCGCATGATTGCCCAGCGCGCCGTGGATAGCGCCTCTGCGGTCGCCTACCTCAACGCTGTCGGCGGGCAGGACGAGCTGGTGTTTGACGGCGGCTCCGTCGTCTTTGACCCGTCGGCGAACCT
>CAZDZP010000064.1:0-11391 GCA_964509855.1 uncultured Anaerolineaceae bacterium
GCGGTGGCCGCGCCGTCGTCGTGGGCATGATTCCGGTCACGCAGATGGTGTCGGTACCCGGCGCCGCCTTCCTTGGCGAAAAGGGCATCATCGGCAGCTTCTACGGTTCAACCCGGCAGACCTACGACATGCCGTGGCTCATGGAACTCTTCACCCAGGGCCGCCTCAAGATTTCCGAACTTATCACCAAGCGCTGGCCGCTCGACCAGATCAACGAAGCGTACGACTCGCTTAAGGCGGGCGAAGTCAACCGCTCCGTCATCGTCTTCGACTAATCGACGCGTACTGCGCGGACAACCAGAAAGGGGAGCGGCGACGCTCCCCTTTCTGCTTTGTATCGCTCTCGTACGACGGGCGCGAATTAGTCCTTGGAGCAGGCCATCACCGGGTCGTAGTCCGGTACTTCGGCGATCTTCTCGCTCGGCTGGATCCACGCAACCTTGCCGTCCTTGCCGACAACGACCACGACGCGGTTGGCGATGCCGCGCTGCTCGATCAGCACGCCGTATTCCTTCGCCGTCGCCCCCTGCGGGAACACGTCGCTGAGCACGTCGAAGGAAATGCCCGTCTGTTCCTTCCACGCCTTCTGTGCCCACGGGCCGTCGGACGATATTGCTACCGGGATTGCGCCTTGCGCCTGGAACTCGGAAATCTTCGATTCGAGGAGCGAAAGCTGATTGGTGCATACGCCCGAAAACGCCGCCGGCACGAAGTTGATGACCACGGCGTTCTTGCCTTTGTGGTCGCTGAGCTTGAATTTGTCGCCGGTCGGGCTGCTGGGAAGCTCGAAATCGGGAGCTTCGTCACCGACCTTCAGGGTCGCAGTTTCAGACATGAATTACCTCGCTTTGGAAAGTAGAGTGGGTGCCATCTGATACTAGCGTCCCCGCTCCACGGGCGACAGTGCCCCGGGGTTAAGGCGCTTCCCGGGCGAATTGCCCGGGCTTCCTACCCTCTCCCGGCGGTCCGGCGAAGGCCTGTCCGATTTCCATCCACTCGCGCGTCGCGCCGGGCGTCACGCTGAGCCCGGTGTCATCGACATGCCGCCGCCGCGTCAGCACAGCGCAGAACCCGGACGCCAGCCCCGACACACGATTTGGCGAATCCGCCTCGCCGAAGGTCCAGCGCTCTCCCGACGGCAGGCGCAACTCCACGAACACGCCGCCCGCTGGCAGTTCGAGCCCGCGGTTCTGGTACGAATACGGTCGGGCCCGGCAGGCAATGAAGGCCACATGGCTGAGCCTGTCCGTTTGTGGTGCGGTCGCACCCACGGCGTCGGCCACGTCCAGGCCGTGCGACCAGGTTTCCATCAGGCGCGCAGTGAGGAACGACGATGCGCTCATCGCTGGCCCGAACCACGGCACCCGTACCGTGGAATCTGCCGTCCGCGCGGTGTCTACAAGCTCGGCCGCCGTTCGCTTCCACTGGTCGAACAGCGCGTCGAATGTCAACGCGCGTCCTTCCGCGAGATAGCGTTGCTCGGCGCTGCCGCCCTCGCGCCGTTCCTGTGCCGCCGCCCTGAACCCTTCCGGGTCACGCAAGGCGAGCGTGGCAGATTCGTCGGCCTGCGAAAGGTGCATCACCTGGTCGCGCACCATCCATCCGGGCGCGTGGGTGGGCCGGTCCCATTCCTCCTGCGAAAGCCGCTCCAGCAGGCTGCCAAGGTCTGCCTGCTCAGCCTCCAGGTCGTCGACGATTGCCCGCAGTTGTTCATCCATAAGGCGTTCCCTCGCGCATTTGGCACTCCCCCGGCGTAGAATCCGCGACCATGCCGCGACTACCTCTCCAGGGCATCCGGGTTTGCGATCTGACGTGGATTATCGCTGGCCCTACGGCCACGCGCGTCCTCGCAGACTTCGGCGCCGAAGTCATCCGTATCGAACACGAACAGGCCGTCGACGCCATTCGCCTTGGCCGCCCGATTGTGGGCGAACGCCCAACGCTGAACAACTCGGGTTTCTTCAACTACATCAACCGCAACAAGAAGAGCGTCCTCCTCAACGTCCGCCACCCCGACGGCATGGACGTCCTGAAGAAACTCATCGCTGTTTCCGACGTGGTCGTGGAAAACTTCTCCAGCGGCATCATGGATTCCTGGGGACTTGGCTACGACGAACTCCGCAAGATTCGCGAAGACATTGTCTACTGCTCAGTCTCCGGGTTCGGGCATTCGGGCCGCAACAAGGACTACACAACCTGGGGACCGACCGCCCAGGCGCTCTCGGGCCTCAGCTTCATGTCCGGGCTGCCCGGTAAGACACCCGCCGGCTGGGGCTACAGCTTCATGGATCACACTGCCGGCTACTACGCCGCTAACGCCATCATGATGGCGCTCTACCACCGCACGAAGACCGGCGAGGGACAGTACATCGATATGTCCCAGGTCGAAGGTGGCATGGTGCTCACCGGGCCCGCCGTGCTCGACTACACCGTCAACGGCCGCAGCTGGCGCCGCCCCGGGATGCCGCCGGGCAACCGTGCCTGGGAACCGGCGGTCGCGCCCCACAACGCCTACCGCTGCACCGGCGATGACCGCTGGATCGCCATCGCCGTGACGAACGACGCCGAATGGCAGGCTCTCGTGCGCGCCATGGGCGAACCCGACTGGGCCACGGATGAGCGCTTCGCGACCAACGCGGGCCGCCTCGAACACCAGGATGACCTGGACGCCCACATCGCCTTGTGGACCGAAAGCCGCAACGACTACGACGTCATGAACATGCTGCAGGCCGCCGGTGTCCGGGCCGGCGCAGTGCAAAAGGCGAGCGATCGATTCGAACGCGACCCCCAGCTCACCGCGCGCGAATGGTGGCACCGCCTGCCTCACGCCGAACTCGGCGAAAGCGACTACGACGGCGTAACGCCAAGACTTTCAGAAACACCCGGCGCCCTGCGCACCTCATCGCCGCTCCTCGGGAGCCACACCCACGACGTCATGCGAGAAGTAATCGGGTTGAGCGATGAAGAGATCGTCGAGCTGGAAGTGGCGGGGGTGTTCATGTGAGCGGACCATTGGACGGCCTGCGGGTCATCGAATTCTGTGACGAACTGGGCCAACTGGCGGGCAAGCTGCTCGCCGACATGGGCGCCGACGTGGTGAAGATCGAGCCGCCCTCTGGCTCCACCGCGCGCACGGTCGGCCCCTTCGTGGACGACGAGCCCGGTCCCAACCGGTCGCTGAACTTCTGGTACTACAACACGAACAAGCGATCCGTCGTGCTCGACCTCGAGACTGCGGAGGGACGCGAACATGCTGCCACCCTCTGCGCTGGCGCCGATGTCGTGCTGGAGGATCGCGCCCCCGGGACGATGTCTGCCACCGGGCTCGACTACGCTTCCGTCCGCGAGGCCAATCCCCGGGTGGTGTACTGCTCCATCACGCCGTTCGGCCAGGACGGTCCGTGGGCTGGCCTGAAGAGTTCCGACCTCGTCAGTCTCGCCCTGGGCGGCCCCATGGCCATGAACGGCTACGACCAGGAAGACGCACCCGGTGCTCCGCCGATCCACGGCAAGGGAGACCAGGCCTACAACACCGCCTGCCACTTCGCCCTGCACGGAGTACTCGCTTCGCTGCTCAATCGCGAAGCCACTGGCGAAGGCCAATACGTCGATGCTTCGATGCACGAAGCCCTGAGCTGCACGACCGAAGTTGGCATGCCGTACTGGCTCTACATGCGCCAGGACGTCACCCGGCAAACCGGTCGCCACACGGCCGCCACCCGCACCGAGCCCTGGATGTACCGCGCCGCCGACGACAAAGACGTCCTCATCTACGGGGTCGGCCGCGACAACGCGAGCTGGGCCCGGATAAAGGGCTGGATGCAGGACAACGGTTTCGGGCAGCAGTTCGATGAGCCCCGCTTCGATGAACCTATGGCGCGACAACCGGCCCGCGGTACACCGGAGGCGAAGGAAATCATGCAGACGCTGAGCCGCTTCATCGCGGAGTCCTCTTCCGAAGACATGTACCGCGGCGGCCAGGAACGCGACCAGGCATGGGGCGTGGTTCGATCGCCCGATGAAACGCTCGGTGACCCGCATTGGTGGGATCGAGGCTTTTTCGTCACGACAACGGGCGAGGGTCGCGACGAACCCGTGGCGATGCCCGGCGCCCCCTACATTTTCAGCAGCACGAAGTGGGAGCTGCGCCGCCCGGCGCCAAAGCTCGGTGAGCACACGAACGAGGTCCTCGCGGAGCTTCGCCCGGGTACGTAATCCCTACTTCATTCGCGAGAAACCTGCCCGAAACGAGCCCTCGCAACACTGGAACGAACGACGAAGAGTGGACCCAAACGCAACGGCTCCTCCCACCCTTTGTCGTGCGCGGCTCGCATTCTTGTTCCCCTCGAATGCTCCGTTGTGATGGGGAGGCCATGCTGTCCCGGCCTCCCCATCATCCCAATCCGAATGAACCACGGGAGGTCGCCATGTCGCTTGCCACGCACCCTCTCGCCGAACAACGCATTGCCGACATCGTCCGGCTCGACTCCAGCATGGTGACAATCTTCGCCGACGCTGGGATTGGCCCGCGCTTTCTCTTCCATACGGTCGCTGCCGCAGCCCGCGAACAAGGAGCTGACCTGGAAGCCATCGTTCAGAATCTGCTCCAACGGTTTCGGCAGGGCGTCCCCGTAGCGTAACTACCTCAGTCGGCGCCAGTGCCTACGGGATCTGAATTGTCTGGCCAATCAGCAGATTGCCGCAGTCCAGCCCATTCAGCGCGACCAGTTCGTCAAGGTCCACGCCGTAGCTCGCAGCTATATCTCCGCACAGATCGCCGTCCTGGATCGTGTACGTGGTACCGCCCCCGCTGCTCCCTGTGTCGGGCGTTGGCGTCGATTCGGCGTCCGCCGGCTCATCGCCCCCGGTCCCTGTGCTTCCAGCCGGGACTCGAAGTTCAGTGCCCGGTTGGAGTGCGCCACAGTTCAGTGCCGCGTTGGCACGTTCCAGCTCCTCGACAGTTGTTCCAAGTGTGAGGGCAATTCCGAAACAGGTGTCGCCGGACACAATCGTGTACACGTTTCGGCTGGGACCCGGCGTCGCATTGCCACTGACCGTCATTCCGCTGCCGTCCGGCGCGGAAACCCCGTTGTCCCGGATGATGTACGTGAGCGTGCCATCCACTGGCGCGGACGTGGGCACGGTTGCGGGATTCGTCAGTTGTGGGACGCCATCAGGCCCTGCTGGTTGCTGTGGTTCCCCATTCCCGCCGCCGCATGCCACGGCGGAAAGCAGCGCTATCGATGCCGCTATTGTCGCGAAAAGGTTCTTCATCACCGCCATGCTAGGCACGCGCATCACGGAGCGGCAAGCTCAAGGTAGAGCTCCCGTACAGTCGCGTGGGCGACCGCGAGTACCTGCGCCACGGCTTCTGGTTCGATGCGATCAAAGGTGTCGCGCGGTGTGTGAATGTCGGTGAAGTCGCTCGATGCGAAAAACAGCACTCGACCCCCTGCTTGCGAAAAGCTCAGATGGTCGCTCCCCGCATTGGGTGGCAGGTTCGAAGGGATTGTTTCGATACCGAGTTCTTCCCCAATCCGCAGCGCCATGGCGATGAGATCCGCGTCACCGATAGCCTCCACCGGGAGGCCACGCCCCGTCACGTCCAGGTTCACCATCACCGTCGGTTCGCCGGATTCGCGAAGGTCCGCGGCCATCACGCGGCTGCCGAACAGGCCCGACTCCTCACCTCCGAAGGTCGCGAAGCACATCCGTTCGTCCAGCCCGTCGGCGGCCATGGCCCGTGCTATCTCCAGCACGAGCGCGACGCCGCTCGCGTTGTCGTTGGCGCCCTGCGTTCCTGGCACGGAATCATGGTGTCCGCCCACCAATACATCGCAGCGTGCCCCGTTGACCCGGGCAAGCACGTTCACCGATTCGGAGATTCGTCCCTCCGCGTTCACGGTCGCGCTCATCCCTAGTTCGATCGCGTCGGGCAACTGCACCCCCTGTTCTTGCGAGACCCCGACCACCGGGTGGCTGGCGTCGATGCCGAGCGTTCCCGCAACAAGTGGCCCTTCCACGTCGTTAATGACGATGAGACCCGCGGCCCCGGCAGCGACTGCGTTGCGGTACTTGTCCCCGAAGGTTACGACTCCGCGATCAGTCACCACTATCGCCCCGGTGGCATCCACCGCTGCCAGTTCGTCTTCAGCGCCGAGGCCCGCATAGATGAGCCGCCCGGAAGCCTCGCCTTCAACGCTCCCGTTGAGCGCGATGCCATCGAACACGGTCTCGCCGAGAGAGACGCGACCATTCGGAAAGCGGTTCCCTTCGAATTCGAATGGCTGTAGCTCGACGTCGTAGCCGTAGGACTCGAGCTCAGCCATAACGTATTCAGCGACCGCCACTTCGCCACTCGAACCGGCGACGCGTTCGCCAATCTCCAAGGCGATATGCCGGAGATGCGCAAGCGCGAGTTCCCCGTCCGCTTCGGAGCCCCCCGGTGCAATAGGTGACAGCGGCGTCGCAGTCGGCGCAGGCGTGGAGGTTGGGATGGCGGGGGTGGATCGGGCGGCTGGCGTCTCAATCGGCTCCGTAGCCTCGCCCGGGGGTGCGTCGTTCGCGGAACAGGCGGTGAGCAGAAGGGCCAAGAGAGCTACGAGAAGTGGGCGCATTACCTGAAGGTAGAACCTCGGCGGGAAAGTGCCTGCAAAGGCTACTTCTTCTTCGTGCGAAACACGCTGGCGACTCGACCGAAGAAGCTCTTGCTCGTCGGCTCGTACTCGATGTAGCGGTCACGCCAGTACGCACCCTGCGGTGTCTTCGCGGCGCCCGGTGTTCCCGGCTTACGCATGAACGACCAACCAAACGCGGCCAGGAAGAGGACAATTCCCGCGAACGAAAGCCAGATCAGCGGCTCCCAGAACGACGCCAGGACAAGGCCGCCAATCATCACGCCAGCACCGGCGAAGAGCAGAGTAGCGGGCGTAACTCCCGGCAACGAAAACCCACCGGTACTTGCCGCTCGGACTACCGGGTTGGGCTTCTTCTTCGCTTTACTTCGTCGTCGTGGATCGAGCGGAATCGGCTCACGCTCTCGCTCGCCTGTGATGGTATCGCCGGTATCGCCGACGTCCAGTTTGGCGAGGATCTCTTCGATTTCCTTTTCGATACGATCAGCCATGTCTTGCCTCCATAACGGTAGGCTATCCGGGGGCGCAAGTCGATGGCCGATCTGCAAGGCCGGGTTCAGGTTTTGCTATGCCACGGCTCCGCACCTTTGTCTTCCACCGCAGGAGAATTCCAACCGCCGCCTCCCGGTGTTTCGATGTGGAACCGCTCGCCGGGAAGCAGCTTTGTCCGCACCTGCCCCGGAACGTCTTCGCGGGCCCCATCCTCCCGTAGTACGTGGTCAGCCCCGGCCTCGCCCGCAGCGGCGCCATTCGTTCCTGGCGGCCCGTGACGCCTCCGGTCGCCGATGAGCGATACGTCCATAGGTTCGAGGGCTTCGAGTTCCTTCACGACCCCGTCGCCTCCCCGATGTCCTCCATCGCCGCCGCTGTCGTCGCGCAGTTCGAACCGCCGAATGCGCACAGGCAGGCTGCGCTCCATCGCCTCCACCGGGGTGTTCGCGGTGTTGGTCATGTGTGTTTGGATCCCGCTGGTGCCGTCGCCGCCCGCCCCTGCCCCCGCCCCACCCGGGATGGTCTCGTAGTACGCGAACGGCGTGCCGTCGGCCCGGACTCCGCCGAAGGTCAGGTTGCTCATCGTCCCCGCGCTCGCCGCCGGGATGCGCCCGGGGAGCGCCTTCGACAACGCTTCGAAGACGACGTCCGTGATGCGCTGCGATGTCTCCACGTTCCCGGCCGAAACCGCCGCCGGTGGCCGCGCCGAAACTACTGTCCCGGGAGTGAACTCGAACGTCAGCGGGGCGAACCCGCCTTCGTTCGAGGGCGTGTCCGCCGGGAGCAGGCAGCGGATGCAGTAGGAGACAGCCGATTTCGTCACAGCTTCCACCGCGTTCAGCGATGCGGGTTGCTGCACCTCGCTCTGTGTGAAGTCGAACGTTGCCGAGTCGCCGCTGACCGTGAGCCGGAGGCGGATCGCCACATCCTTGCCGGATGGCATTTCCAGCCAGTCTTCCGCGTCGTACGCGCCGTCGGGAATGTCAGCGATCGCCGCCCGCGTGAGTCGCGCCGTGTAGTCGAGGAGCAGGTCCATCGCGCCCGAAAGCTCGGACGTTCCGTATCGCTCGCAAAGGGCGTGCACGCGAGCCTCGCCCGTCCGCAGCGCCGCAAGCTGTGACTCGAAGTCCCCGAGTCGTTCTTCCGGGGTCCGAACGTTTCGCACAATGAGCTGCATCAGCGCATCGTTGCGCTTACCCGCTTCGTACAACTTGAGCGGAGGGATGATCACCCCCTCCTGGTAAATCTCGTTGGAAAGCGGCATCGACCCCGCCGTCATGCCCCCGACGTCCGCGTGGTGGGCACGGTTCGACAGAAACGCGACGAGTTCGCCTTCCCAGAAGACGGGCATCACCAGCGAGATGTCTGGCAGGTGCGTCCCGCCCAGGAAGGGGTCGTTGACGATGGCGATGTCGCCCTCCGCCCAGGGCGCGAGCACCTGCACTGAACGCACCGCTTCCGGCATCGCGCCAAGATGGACCGGGATGTGGGCCGCCTGCGCCACCATGCGTCCTTCTGCGTCGAACATGCCGCACGAGTAGTCGCGCCGCTCCCGGATGTTGGGCGAAAACGAACTCAGCCCAAGCGTGACGCCCATCTCTTCGGCGACCGACGCCAACAGCGCGTTCCAAACCCCGATGCGTGCTGCGTCGCTCACGGTCGTTGCTCCAGCACGAGGTTGGCGTGCGCATCGGTCGTGGCGGTCCAACCACTGGGGATGAAAGTCGTGGCGTCATCCTGCACGACGACCGCGGGTCCGTTCACCGTCAGGCGGGGGCCAAGGTCCTCGCGGCGCCACACGGGGCCTGCTTCCGTGGTGTCAATCGGCTCCGCGGATTCGATTGGTTTGCTGTCTGCGGTGTCGCCCGGGAGTTCGGGTGTTTGCGCCTCGATTCGAATGCGAAGGGTCACCAACTCCACCGGGCGGTCTTCGATGACGTAGCCGAACTGCCGCCGGTGCGCCGTCTCGAACGCGGAGCGAAGCAGTGCTTCGTCCGGCGCAGCGACGCTCACGCGGATTTCGTGCGCCTGGCCCCGGTAGCGCAGGTCCGCGCTCCATTCCGTCCGTTCGGCCTCGAATCCGAGCGCGCGGAACCCGGCCTGCGCTTCAGCTTCAAGCGGACCGGCTTCCGGGACCGCTTCGTCCGTACCCAATTCCCGCAGCACGGCGTGGCCTCGTTCGATGGCCTCCGCAGCCGTGAGCATGCCCAGCGCCGAAAGCACCCCCGGGATGCGTGGCACCAGCACCCGCGGAATGCCGACCTCGGTCGCGAGCTCGCAGGCATGCAGCGGGCCCGCGCCGCCGAATGCCACCAGCGTGAAATCTCCCGGGTCGAAGCCGCGTTCGAGGCTCACCTGGCGGAGCGCCCGCGCCATATTCGCGTTCACCACGTCGACGACAGCAGTCGCCGATTGTTGTGCTTCGCCAAGCGTCGCCAACGCCGCGAGAGCACGCTCGGCTTCGGGTTGCAGGCTGCCACCTAGCCCCTGCCCCGCGTAGAGCCGCCCGAGCACGAGATTCGCGTCCGTCACTGTTGGGAGCGTCCCCTTGCCGTAGCAGGCCGGGCCGGGCTCAGCCCCCGCACTCTGTGGGCCCACGAGCAGCGCACCTCCAGTGTCGATGCGCGCGATGGACCCTCCTCCAGCGCCGACCGTCACCACGTCCACCATAGGCGTGCGCACCACAAGCCCGTCGATCTCGGCCTGGTTCCGTAGCAGCGGTTCGCCTTCGCACAGCGCCACATCGGTGCTGGTCCCGCCCATGTCGAAGGTGATGATGCGGTCAAAACCCGCCCGCTTCGCCACCGCAAGCGCTCCCAGCACGCCGCCAGCCGGACCGCTCAGCAACATCGACACCGGCCGCTCGGCAGCCTCGCCGCCGCTCGTCAGACCCGCGCCCGAGTGCATGATGCGCAGCGAATCCACGGAATCGGCCAGCCGCGCGAGGTAGCCTTCCACCGTCTCCTGTAGGAATGCGTTGATGGCGGTTGTGCTCCCGCGTTCGTACTCGCGGTACTCCGGCGCGACCTCGTGCGAAGCGCACACGCGCAGCCCTTCGTTTCGAAGCGCCGCAGCGATGCGGGCCTCGTGTTCCGGGTTCGCGTACGAATGGAGGAAGCATATGGCGAACGCCTCGGCGCCACTCGCCTTTGCCGCCGCAACCACCCGCGCGATTTCGGCGTCGGTCAGTTCGACGATCGCCTGGCCATTGAAGTCCATCCGTTCGCGGACCGGGATGGCGTCGCCGCGCGCCACAACGTGCGGCGTTCGTCGCGGTTCCAGCGCGTACAGCTCCGTTCGCACCTGCCGCCGAATCTCCAGCAGGTCCTTGAATCCCTCGGTCACAATGAGCGCGGTCCGCGGACCCTTCCGTTCCAGCAACGCGTTGGTCGCGACGGTGCTCCCGTGAACAACCTGCCCCGGTTCGGCTGGCAACCCGTCGAGCACCCCCCGTTCGGGTGCATCCGGGGTCGAAAGCCGTTTCCACGCGCGCACGCCGCCCTCGCCCACCTCCACGAAGTCAGTGAAAGTGCCGCCAACGTCCACGCCAATGCGCCGGGGGATGGATGCCACGCCGCCATTTCACCCGCGATGGCCCGGCGGCGCAAGGGAGCGAAGGCAGGGGGAATCTCCCGGCCTTCCTATCGTTGCTTTCGACGTAGCGCCACAACCGCGGCAAGCGAACTGGTGAGGAGAAGAACGCTGGCCCATACCTGGTTCGCACCAGTGGCCGCGTAGGTTCCCGTGCCCGTGGCGGGCGGCAGCGGCGGTACCCCGTTTTGTCCGGGAGGCTCGGGGGCGAGATTCGTCAAGACGATTTCTTCGCCCGGACGCAGCGTCAACTTCTCGGCGAGCGGGAGGCCATTCCCGTCGACGAAGCTCACGGTGGCGCCGTCTCTTGAGCATTGGTCCGTGGATTGCAGCGCGCCAACTACATCACCGTTGCTGTCCCGTGACCCCGGGTCAACCAGGTCCACCTGGCCACACGAAGCGCCGTCGACAAGGATCGTGAGGAAGCCGAGGGCCTCTCCAATCGTTGCTACCTCTGGGCGCTCCGGCAAAGAGACTGGCTGTGAGTGGACGTCTGCCGGGACTCGCACGCGATTGCCGGGTTCTTGTGCGGTCGCGACCGGGCTACCAGTAGCGAACAGGAGCAGAGATGTTGCTGCAATGATGCTGATGTATCGAGGAATGTGGCGAGTCGCCAGCACTAGGGATTCGCTGATCATTGGGGTGTTCGGGGTGTTGCCGGGCGAGGGATGGT